>NZ_CAJOKH010000059.1 GCF_905235195.1 uncultured Methanobrevibacter sp.
TGAAGAAAGAGAAAAAGATAAATATTATCATAAAAAATGCAAAGCAAACATTCAAGATAGCTTTTAAAAAATCAAAATTTTCTTAGCTTGACAGCATTGGAAAATAATGGTATTAACCCATAAAAATTGATAAATAAAAAAATAAGAATTTTAAAGAAAAAATCTTTAAAAATAGAAAAAATAAAAATATTTAAGTTTTTATTTCAGATAAAACATCATCTAATGCTTGAACCATAGTGTCGATATTTTCCTCTTTAATGGTTAAAGCCGGAGCAAGTCTTAAAACTTTATCAGCAGTACAGTTTATCAAAATACCCTTATTTCTCATTTTATCAACAATATCTCCACCATTGTTCAATACCTATTAATAGGCCTAAACCTCTTACATCAACTATAAATTCATATTGTTCTTTAAGAGAATTTAATTTATCTTTAGCATACTGACCCATTTTTTTAGAATTTTCAATTAAGTCTTCCTCTTCAATAACTTCAATAACAGCATTTGCAGCTGCACATGCAAGAGGATTACCTCCAAATGTAGAACCATGGTCTCCTGGTTCAAATCCTTCTGAAACCTTATCAGTTGCAAGAGTAGCACCTATTGGAAAACCTCCACCTAAACCTTTTGCAAGAGACATTATATCTGGTTTAATACCATATTGTTGATAAGCAAATAGACTTCCACATCTACCAATTCCTGTTTGAACCTCATCAATAATTAAAAGAATATTATTATCACGGCATAATTTTTCAACAGCCTTAATATATTCTTTGTTTATAACATTAACTCCACCTTCACCTTGTACAATCTCTAACATAATTGCACAAGTATCATCCCCAATAGCATCTTCCATTGCTTTAATATCATTAAAGGGTACATATATAAATCCAGGTGGAACTGGTTTAAAAGGTTTAGAGAATTTATCCTGACCTGTTGCAGTGATAGTTAACATAGTTCTTCCGTGAAATGAATTTAAAGCTGTTATAATTTCTCCTTTACCAGTGTATTTTCTTGCAAGTTTTATTGCAGCCTCATTTGCTTCAGCCCCACTGTTTGAGAAAAATACTTTGTTAAAATCTGAAATATTCGCTAATTTTTCTGCAAGTTCCCCTGCAGGCACATTATAGTAAATATTTGAACAATGAATAAGCTTTTCTGCTTGGTTTTGTATTGCACTTACAATTTTATGGTTAGTTTGACCTACATTATTTACAGCAATTCCAGCAAAGAAATCTAAGTATTCATTACCTTCAATATCATAAACTTTAATTCCATGAGCATGGTCAATTACAATTGGTTGTCTTCCATAAGTGTTAAGGAAATATTTATCATAAATATCCATAACTTCATTAGTATTCATAAAAATCACCTTTAAAAAATATGATAAATTAAATTTAATTAGTTTATTAAATTAATAAAAATTAAAAATTAAAATTTATAATTTATAATTAATGGCTAAAAAAATTTCTATTAATATTAATTATAAATAAGTATTAAATCTTAGTTTTTTTATAAACACAAAACTTAAAAAAAATTATAAAAAAAATTTATACAAATAATGTTCTATTTTTTATTAAATATAAACTTAATAATATATTGATAATTTTTTAAAAAAAATATATATTATTAATGAGTTATCGATTAAATAATAAAGTATAAATTATTAATTTAATAATATTTAAAATAAATAATTATGAATAATTATTTAATTAATAATTATTAATTTAATTATTAAATAACTATAAACTTTTATAAAGGAAAAGTGATACTATGAAAAAAGCAAGAATTGAAACTGAAAAAGGAGACATTGTTTTAGAATTATTCCCTAATGAAGCTCCAGGTACTGTGGCTAATTTTGAAAAATTAGCAAATAGTGGATTTTATGATGGTTTAACTTTCCATAGAGTAATACCTGACTTTGTTATTCAAGGAGGATGTCCTAATGGAAATGGTACTGGAGGACCAGGTTATACCATTAAATGTGAAACTGAAGGAAATCCTCACAAACACGGCACAGGTGCTCTATCAATGGCACATGCTGGTAAAGATACTGGCGGAAGCCAATTTTTTATTACTCACAGCCCACAACCTCATTTAGACGGAGTACATACTGTATTTGGTCAAGTTATTGAAGGTATGGATGTTGTAAATGCAATTAATCCTGGAGATAAAATGATTAAAGTAAGTGTAACTGGCTAAATAATCATTTTAACTTTTTCTTTTTTTATTTAATAACTAAATTTAATAAAACATATACAACCAATATTTCACTAATTTTAAAATAAAATAAACTACTTTTTAAAAATAAAATAAATAAACTATTTTAAAAAGACTTTTAAAGGGAATATAAAATTTAAATTTATATTTAAATACTATTTATTAGTTAATTTATCAAATAAACCAGATGTACGTCCATAATTAAATAAGTATAATTGAACATAACCTGCATATTTACCAAAAGTGTCCATTCCAAATTCTCTTAGTTCTTTAATTGAAATATCAGAATTATTATCAAAATACAAATATGAAACTATTCTTTTTATCCAGACATCAGATGGAAAAGCTTCCATAAAACCAAAACCATATAATAAAATACAGTCTGCAACTTTAGGTCCAACACCTTTAATTTTAATTATCTCATCATATGCCTGCTTATAGGACATATTGAAAAAGTCATTATAATCACACTCAAGTGTAAATATTTCAGATGCTTCTTTAATGTAAGGGACCCTATACCCAAATCCACATGATTTAAGGTTATGAGTATAACATTCTATTTCCATTTGTCTGTTGTCCGCTTCATATTCTTCTAAATTATCCCCATATGCATCAAATAGAATTTCAGATGGTGGAAATTTATAATATTTTCCAGAAGGAAATTCAAATTCATCACCCCAAATTTTTTTAAGTTTATTGATTGAAGTAGTCCACCTTTTAATTGAATTATTAGAAGAAGATATGGAAGATATTATTGCCTCAAATGGGTCTGATGCCCTAAACAATCTAAGACCTTTAGAAAAATCACAACAAGGACTTAATTTTTCATCATCTTTTAAAAATTTATAGAATTTATCCAAATCAAAATCTAAATCGTACATTTTAATAATTTCTTCTTTAATTGATTTTTCTATTTTCTTTTTATTTACTACAGATTCATCAATATTATTTGGTATTTCATAATCTAAATTAAAAGAATTAATATTATTTTGAGAGGTTTTTAAAAGTATTGGGATATTATCAGAGATTATTACATTACTATAAGTATTCAAATTCTCATGATATGTCCAGGGAGGCTGTGATGTTTGACCAGATAATTGTGTTAGGTCTAAATCAATTAAATTATTAAATTTCATAAGAACACCTAAATCAAATTCTTATATTTATCCCACTATCTTTTAAGTAATGTTTTACAACTGGAACAGGATATTCATTAAAATGAAAAATACTTGCTGCTAGTGCTGCACTTACATCTGTTTTTACAAATGCTTCTTTAATATCTTCAGGAGTTCCAACTCCTCCAGAAGCGATGACTGGAATATCAACAGAATCATTAATAGCTTTAGTTAAATCTAAATCATAACCAGCTTTAGTTCCATCACCATCCATAGAAGTTAAAAGTATTTCACCAGCACCACGTCTTTCACATTCAATCGCCCATTCAATTGCATCAATACCTGTAAATTCACGTCCCCCATATATACTACAATCAAACCAACAATAAGAGCTTTCACCAGAAATTGGAGAATGTTCTATCTCAATTACATTTTTATCTTTAGCATCAGCAGGACTGTTTACATAACGTCTTTTAGCATCAATACCTATAACACATGCTTGAGAGCCAACAATTTTAGATGCATCGTTTATAAGGTCCGGATTATGAATAGCAGATGTATTAGTTGAACATTTATCTGCTCCTGCATTAAGCATTTTAATATAATCTTCAACTTTTCTTATTCCTCCACCTACACAAATAGGTATAAAGACATTTTCAGTTAATCTTTCAATAACATGAGCCATAGTTTCCCTTCTCTCATGTGATGCTGTAATATCCAATATTACAATTTCATCTGCCCCCTCTTCATAGTATTTAGATGCAAGTTCAACAGGGTTTCCTGCATATTTAATTTCCTTAAATTCAACACCTTTTACAACACGACCGTCTTGAACCTGTAGGTCACAATCTAAACATGGGATGATTCTTTTAGTTAACATAAATATTACCTTAAACGATATAATTAAATCTATGATAATGTTTATTCACCAATATTCAAATCAATCTTATTGATTATTAATTATTGATAATGGATTATTAATTTAAATATAAAATTTATCTAAAATATATAAAAACTATTAAATAATTATCTATTTAATAATATAAATAAGATTTTAAAAAAAAAACAATACTTTTTAAATATTAATTTAATATTTATTAATTAAAATAAATTATTCAAAAAAATACTTTTATAAATTATAAAACATAAAAATTATAATGTTAAATTTGGTCCTATGGTCTAGTCTGGAATGACACAGGACTTCGGATCCTGAGATCGGGGGTTCAAATCCCCCTAGGTCCACTTTTAGATTAATTATTAAAAAATAGAATTATTATTTTATAGAAAATTTAAATTATATAAAAATTATCTAATTTTAATATAGTCATTTTCAACAATAGCTTCCTTAAAAAATCGTGGGATTAATGACTTATATAATGGGCTTTTAAATAGCATAAGAATGTCTTTATCTAAAATATAAGTAGTACAATAATCATCTTCTGCTCTCATGCCTCTACCATAAGATTGCATTATAGTCATTACAGTTTTATAAGCATACCAACGCTTGTCTCTTTTTTGTCTTAAATTTATTTGCATATCCCCCAAATATGGAAATGGTATTTTATAGATTATCTGGAAACGACAATTGTCATAAGGTAAATCTACACCTTCACTCATTGAAGGAGATACAAGTACAAGAGGATTATCATCCTTTTCAAAATAATCTAAAACACGCTCCCTATTAAAGGAAGTATGAGATATAAGTCTTGAATTTGGAATATTCTGTGTAATAAAACTAGAGTTTTGATAACTATGAGTATGAATTAAACCTTTATCATTAGAATGTTTACGTAAAATCTCATTAATAACAGGAATTGTTTTAGGAGCAGTGTCTTTTATTCTATTTTTAGACATTTTACCTACTAGTTTAAGGTCAATTGGTCTTTTTTCTTTAGGAAATGGACTATCTACATTTATATAAAATATTTCATTTTCATTTAAACCTAACCATTTTGAAAACATTTTATAGGACAATATTGTAGCAGACATAAATATGCAAATATCACCATATTTAAATAATAAATCCTTAGCATAATTATGAATTCTAAGTGGTTTAAAAGATACTCCGATCTCATCAGCATCAATAACCCAATTTTTAGGTTCTGCATTAAGATATTTTATAATTTCCTTTATTTTTCTTCGAGTTCTATCAATTCGGTCAATTTGATTTTTCTTAAAAGTTTTTAAATCCAAATTTTTATAAGCATCACTAATTGATTCTAATTCAAGTATCCAATCTTCTATAGTACCATCATTTAAAGTTTCCTTAGAAATGCGTTTTTGAATATCCTTTTCTAGTCTTTGATTAGTTAGTTTAAGTTCTAAATTCTTCATTATTTTATCTTCTATATTATGAGCCTCATCAAGAATAAGTAAAGATCTTGGAGAAAAATGTTTAACATAATTAAGTTCTAAAAATGCATAATCATAATTCATAAGAGTGATTGGTGATTTGATAGAATTAGTTTTTTGTTGCCAATAATTACAATGATTATCTGAATTAAAGAAAAATGGAGCATTATCAGCAGTAGTAAAAGCTTCAGTTGAACCTAAAGTAGGATTTTTTCCTACACCATATGGACAGAAAAAATTATCTTTATTTAATGTAGTTTTACATAAACCCATATCACAAGTAATTTCAGCATTCCCATTTAAACATGAAAAATTAGCTCTACCTTTTACAAGTGGAAACTTAAATTCCTCTGCATATTGGGACTGTAATTGCTTTGTCATTGTGAGAATATAAGCAGAATCATACATTTTAGATAAAGTTGCAGCAATAACAGATTTACCTGTTCCTGTACCTGCTTCTAAAATAATGTATTTATACCCTTTACTAATAGCATCTTCAATTTCTTGTATAATCTCTAATTGTCCTTCTCTAGGAATTTCAAATGGAAAATTAATAATAATATCTTCATGAATATGAGGATATTCTTTTTTTAACTCATTAATTCTATCATTATCAATACGATTTTCTTCAATGGAATATACTTCAGGAATTTTATCTTTTGATTCAATAGATTTTTTATCTTTTGTCCTAATAGGTTTTTTATTATTATAAAACTTTAAATTAGAACTTTTTGCTTTATTTTTCCTTTTAAATTTTCCACAAGTACAATTATCCTTTAACATTCCACAATTTGGACAAAATAACGAATCTTCCATATATTAATATTTGATAATATTAATTATAAATATTATGTTAGCATTTGAAAAGAAATATTAATTAATTCTTTTAAAAAAATTTTAAAAAAAAATAAAGTTAGATTTAAAAAGAATACATTATAAAATATTATAATATAAATTATTAAAAAAATAATTTTAATAAAAAAAAGCTAATTTTAAAAGTTTAAGAAGAAGGTTTTTTTAAAAAAAAATAATTAACAAACTAATAACTCTTTAAAAATTAATAAAATAAACACTAGGTGATTTGATGGGAAAAGGTAAGTTATATGGAATAGGAGTAGGCCCTGGAGATACAGAATTATTAACACTTAAAGCTGCAAAAATATTAGAAAAAGTTCCTGTAATCTGTGCACCACGTGCAAGTAATGAAAAAGAAAGTATTGCATTATCTATTGTTCAACCCATAATTGATAAAAGGGCTGATAGAAAAAAAGTAATGATAGTTGCTCCAATATTTCCAATGAAAAAAGATATTGAAAATTTAAAAAGACATTGGATGGAAGCATCTATTATAATAGCTGATTACCTTAATAGTGGAAGAGATGTAGCATTCGTTACATTAGGAGACCCTTCAATATTTTCAACATTTACTTATGTTCAAAAAAATCTTGAAACAAATTATGAAATTGAAGTAGTGCCAGGTATTACATCATTTACAGCATGTGCTGCAAGTATTAAAAAACCTTTAGTTGAAAAAAATGAAATTTTAACAATAGTTCCTAAAATAGATGAAAGATTAAATGACATTCTCTCTCATGGCGATTGTTTTGTAATTATGAAAGCTTCTAGAAATTCTAAAAAAGTTGAAAAAATTATAAAAAAAGATCCAAGAGAAAAAACAATCACTTCAGTACAAAACTGTACTCAAGAAAATGAAAAAATCATTGATGGTTTTTCAAAAGAAAAACCTTATTTAACAACTACCATAGTTAAATTCGATGAAGAATAAATTTAATTAATAATTAAATAATTTTTCTCATATATAAGAAAAAATAGTATTATATTGGAATAGAAGAAATCAAAGAATATTCTTCATTAGTTGCTTCAATTTCAAAAGTACAACAATCATCACCCATAGTATAGCATGTAACTTCAATAACATTAACCTTATATTTAAGATATGATGAAAAAAGAGCTTCAAATATTCCTGCTTCCAAATAACATGCTGGTTTTCCAGTTTTTGGAAGAAGACCACACTCAAAACAATCAAAAGACCTTATCTTATAAGAATCTCCCATTAGCTCAAGAGTAATTTTACCTAATCCTTTTTCGCTCCAGAAATCTTTTATATTTTCGAAAAATTTACCGAAATCTTCATCATAAAGTTTAGAATATAGAGACAATCCAATATTAACCCCAGTTTCGTGAAGTATAGGGTCAATATTTACTCCTTCTTGAAATAATGTAGACCTTAAGGTATGGAATAAAAGATAAGAAAATTCGAAATCATCCCCTGAATTAATGATATTATTAACCAAAAAGTCAATTTTTCGCTCTTCAAGTTCTAAAGGTTCAGATGGTTTAACTTCTCCTAAAAATCTAGAACTAATATAAAAAATTTTTTTACGATTATCTTCTGAGTCAAACCTATAGTTAACAACCCCTTCTTCTCGTAAAGATTTTAAATGAACAGAGATAGTAGATTTAGATCTTCCTGTATTTTCAACAATTTCATTAAATTCCATATCACTATTTTTTAATAATTCTAAAATAGTTAATTTAACAGGACTTTTAACTACATTTACACCGACACTATTATCACTTTTTGAAAAAATTTGTACTGGCTTAGTTCTGTTTACTTTATTAGCTGTACCATCACTTAACATTAAATCCCCTAAAACTTTACATAATATTTAATAAGATTATTTAACAAAATAAATAAAAATATTAAACAAAAAAAATTTATACAAACACTTAAAAAATTATATTAAATGAATATAAACGAAAAACAAATAAATTATAATGAAATAATTCTTAAATCCCGAGTAAAGTCTGTATAAATAAAATTATATAATATAATATAATATTCATATTATATAAATTGTTTGAATAAATAACGAATAGTTAGTATAAAAAATATAAAAAAATATAAAATTAATGTAAAATTACTAAATTATATTAATAAATTTATTAAATTTAATAAATTGTTTATAAAATGAATATAATCTTTTTTTTAATAAAAAAAATAAATTTATATAAATTAATAGTAAAAATAAAAAATTATTTTAATATTTTTATAAAATACTTAAATAAATAAAATAAATTTATAAATAGACTTTATAT
>NZ_CAJOKH010000060.1 GCF_905235195.1 uncultured Methanobrevibacter sp.
TTTATTTGGTTTTATTTTTTATTTTAGAGTTCTGTGGTTCTTTTATTTTTTACTTATTTTGGATCTTTTTTAATCGTAATTTTTATTAAATTTGAATTTTAAAAATTTTATTTGAAGTCTCTTCTTTTGAATATACCTTAAATAGCTTTCGGGTTAGATTTTTTTCTCTAAATAACTTATTTAATTTACCATTAACTTTTTTAACTTTAAAATACATATTCGCTATACTGTTTAATTTATATGAAAATATTAAAGCTATAATAATCAAAAATATTGTAAAAATTATGGCAAATTTATAATCTAGGTGGTATAATTCAAATATAACTAAAATTGAAGCTATAATTAGCATTAAAACTCTTTTAATTAAAATTAATATGAAAGATTGTATGGTGTCAACACCTCTAATTGACCTGCTTAGTAATCCTGAAAAGTCAACTTTATTAAACTCATCAAAAGTATCAAAATCCATTAGAATATTAAAAAGGTCTTTTTTAAGATAATGAGTAGAATTAGAAGCAACTAATACAGAAAGATATGCAACAATCAACGTATTAATAATGGAGATGACCATAACTGTAACTAATTTATATAAAAGAGGTATAAACTCATGAAGAGCATTATTTTTAACTAAAATTACTATTATTGCTGCATGTTCGAGAATATATATTTGGCATTCTGCAATAATAATGGAGAAAATAGTTATTAATGCTATTTTTTTCCAATTTTTTTTGAAAATTAATTTTAGTAGTAATTTCATATAACTCCTCTTTTAATTACTTAATATTACCACAATATATAATAATTATTTTATAAATTATACATTTTACTATTGGATATTTATTTAGAATTTTAACTTAAGATATAATCAAATCTTCAGCTTATTTACAAAGATAAATATAGTAATAATAAATTTTAAGTAGTTTTTTTCAATTATGACATTTTGAAATATCCTTGACTTGGTTCATAAATAACTCCTTTCTGTCTTAAAGTTTTTATGAGTTGTTCGGCTTTTTCTTCACTAATATTATATTTTTCTTTAAGATTAGTTAATAAGACATCTATTGGAGCTTGGTCTCCAAATTCTTCTTGTAGGTTTCTAATCTCTTCTGTGACCTTATTCATTTTTTCTCTATCTGAACTTGGTGTTCTTCCTTCAACTTTATCAATATCAAGCTGGCCACTATCTGGATCAAGACCAACTTCTTTAAGACATGCCAGTTGAAGTTTTACAGCTGCTTCAGCATCTTCTGCTTCAACTTCTTCTTTTAATCTTATTTTAGCACTAGCTTCAGCTAAACGTATAGTTGCTTCCAATTGTCTTGCAGTAATAGGAACTGGGCCTTGTTCCTCTGTAGAACTATTTCTTGTAGATACATAAAATTCTCTTAAAACTTCCATAGCTTCTTTGGTAAGTGTAGGGTTAGAATTTTTACGAGCATATGCAATATATTTTCTTAAAAGTTCAGGTTCAATTACATATTCAACAGAATTTTCTTGGTGTATTTTAAGAATATGTTTAGCTAATTCTGAATCGTTTTGAACATCAGGTTTATCTTCAACAATAAAGATTAAATCGAAACGAGAAAGAATTGGTGGGGGCAATTCAATTTGTTCTGCTAAAGCTTTATATCTATCGAACCTACCAAATTTAGGGTTTGCTGCTGCGAGAACTGAACAACGAGAATTTAATGTTGCCATAATTCCTGCTTTTGCAATACTAACAGTTTGTTGTTCTAAAGCTTCGTGAAGTGCAGATCTATCTTCTGAACGCATTTTGTCCAATTCATCAACACATACATTTCCTTGATCTCCAAGAACAAGTGCACCTGCTTCTAATGACCATCCTCCAAGTTCGTCCCTAACTGCTGCTGCAGTTAAACCTGCTCCTGTAGTACCTTTACCACTTGTATAAATACTTCTTGGTGCAAGTTTAGAAACATATTTAAGCATTTGGGATTTACCAATACCTGGGTCTCCTACAATAAGTATGTGAATATCTCCTCTTAAGCGAGTTTCATCTTCTAATAATTTTGCAGCTCCACCAAATAATTGAAGGGCAATAGCTTTTTTTACATCTCTATAACCTCTAATTGACGGTGCTGTTGATTGAATAATCTTTTCATGAATATGGGGGTCTTTTGAAAGTTCTAAAATCTCTTCTTCATCTTCTTCACTAATTTTTAATTCTTCAAATTCCTGTTCAAGTGGTTCTATATGGTTTACATAAATATAGTTTTTAAATTTACCACTTCTCTCTTCTCGAAATGTTTTTAAAGTTCCTGTAATTCTAACCTTGTCTCCAGGATTTAATTCATCTACTAAATCATCTTCAAGAATCATTAACATTTGTTTAGGTTCAGTACCTCCAGATAAATTTTCTAAAGGTTCTTGCATACGTGCAGTTTGTGTATCAATATAATATGATTCTTCCTGAAGTAATCTAAATGTACGTCCTCCACAATTAGGACACATTGAAGGTTCAATAATATGATTTTGGGAGCTTTGTTCAACTTCGTATTTTTTCATACAGCCTCTACATTCAAAGACTCCAGTTTCAATTCTAGGTCTAATCTCGTCAGTTTTTCTAACAATGCCATCTGCTGAGACAAAGGTTCCAATATATTTACTAAGTAATATGTTAAGAGGAATAATATTTGTAAGATTACTTATTCTCACATTTAATTCGGCATTTTGAGCAAGAGGATCAATATTTTTAATTGCTGTTTGGGATGATTTAATAATATCATCAGGTGCTTCGATTAAATGATCTGCTAAATCCGGATCAAACATTTCTAAATCAGTATAGTCAATAGTGATTGATCTCTCATCAGGATAGTATTCTAATGCATCAAATACTTCTTCTTTGTATTGTGTTGAGAAGAATTCCTCAAATTTTGTAATTGTTGTATTTAATTTTTCGTTTGAATTCATCATAATTACATTGATTTTTACTATATAAAAAAATATTTATTTAAAAAATTTATTTGTTTTATAAAGTTTATTTTTTATTTTTAATTAATATTTTAGCTATTTTATTTAATTTTAAAACATTTAATTCTTATTTCAATTAATTATAGTTTCTTTTACCTTTATAGTTATTTTAAAGAATCTTAAATTAATAATTTATCTCTTTCATTTTTTTTTATAAATTTTCATTAATTTTAATCAGATAATCTTCTTTTATCATTATGTTTAAAATTTTATTAACTGTAATTATTTAAACTATAAAATAAATTATTTACACTTTATTAGAAGATTTTTCAAATCTTTTTTATAAAATTTTTATTTTTTTAGATAAAATGTTAAATAATTAGAAAATCAATTTTAGGAAACTTTAATAAATAAGTAAAATATATTATTTTATACTAATTTATTTAGTATTCAATTTTCTTAAACTATTCTAAATTAGAGGACTTAATTATGAAAAAATCAAGACTAAGTTTGTTTAAATCTACATCTATGCTTGTTTCAGTAATAGGTATAATAATGATAATATTAACAATAATAGTTGTTGCGTATATTGGTTTTAGTATGATTTCTTCAGGAATTACTACAGGAGTGTCTTCAGGAAATCAATATGATGAATTATCTCAATTAAAATCAAATTATACATCTTTAGAAGGGCAGTTTAATGGGTCTTCTGATAGCATTGATGATAAACATTATGACGATGTTAGACTTGAGTTAGCAAGAGCTAAAACTGATGTTGATGATGTTGAAAGTGCATTGGCGGCAGGTAAATCGGCTGATGAAGTTAATGATAGGATTGATATAGCAACAGAACAAATAAAAATTTGTCGCGAATCTTTAAATAATTACACTAATTAAACTCTTTTTTTCTTTTTTTCTTTTTATTAATTTTTTAGTTTTTTTATAATGCGCTTTAATCTTTTTTTTAATTTTTATTTTGGATAAAATCTTATTTGTTTTTAGGTTTTTTAAAGCCAAGTCCAACTATATACATTTCAGAACTTTTTTTATGGGAAGATGGTGGTTTAGTTGTTTTTAAAACTTTAAATTTCTTTTTTAATCTATCTATTAGGTTTTTGTATTCTCCACCTTGAAATGCTTTAATTACTATATTTCCCTTATCTTCAAGAATATTGTCTCCAATGCTTACAACAGCCTCAATCAAATCAATACTTCTAAGGTGGTCTATGTCTTTTATTCCAGTTAGGGATGGTGAAGCATCACTAATCAGTACTTTAGTCTTTCCACCAATTATACTTGTAATTTTGTTTTGAATTTCATCTTGTGTAAAATCTCCCCGAATCCTATGAAAGTTCTCTTCAGGTAGAGGTTTTATTCTATTTAAATCCACAGCTACAACAATGCCCCCTTCTTCTACCTTTTCAAGTGCTATTTGTGACCATCCTCCAGGAGCAGCACCTAAATCTACAACAGTATCTCCTTTTCTAATAATTTTATATTTTTTATCTAATTGTTTAAGTTTATATGATGCTCTTGAACGATAATCATCTGCTTTTGCTCTTTTATAATAGGGGTCTTTTTTCCTCTCCATTTCCCATCTACTGCCCATTTAATCACGACCTTTAATATTTATTTTTCTGGAGGTTTAAAATTTAATGCGGCACATGTAGGATTACCTACTTTTATAGCTTCAATATCAACATTTCCTTTATCAATTGTCATTAACATAACTGTTGGATCTGATAATCGGGGATTAGTAGGACTGCCAGGATTAATGAATAATATATCTTTCATCGTTTCAATTGCAGGCCTATGTGTATGTCCACTAATAAGTATTTTAACTTCTAATTCTTTTGCAATATAATATAATTTGTCTAAATCTCCTTTAGGATAAACTACTCCATGGGTAATACCAATTTTTACTCCTTCCATCTCTAAAACTCTAAATGGGGGAAGTTCTTCTATTGTTGGAGGGTCCATATTTCCTCGAACAGCATATGTAGGTGCAAGTTTATTTAATTCATCTAAAACTTCTGTACTGACTAAATCTCCAGCATGTAAAATTAAATCAACACTCTTGAAAGTTTCAAAAACTTTATCAGGTAGTTTTTCACTTCTTTTTGGTATGTGTGTGTCAGAAATTAATCCGATTAACATTTTCTCCACCATTTTTTTATAATTAATTTTTTTCATTGAAAATATTATATTATTAGTTTATTTATTTTTTATTTTTAAATATGGTTCTAGAATTAATTTAAATATCCTCTAAAATAAAATCTTAATATAATTATGGAAATGATATTTTATTTTATGATATTATAAATGATCATTTCAAAAATTATTTATCTTATATTTTATAGTTTAGTATTTTTTTTCTTGTTTTTTAAATTAAATTTATTTTATTTTAAGTTTATACTTTTTTATAAAAATTAATTAATTTTTTTTTAATTATTTTATATTTTATTAATATTTTATATTATAAATTTTTATTTATTGTATATTTTATTCAATTATACTTATAATGCAGTGAATTTTTTAATAAAAAACATTATATGTTTTAAATTACATAATTTATATTATATTTTTATTTTAAAAAGGAGATTATAAGATGGGAGAAATAAAAAAAGAAGATATTTTAGAAATTTTAGATGGATATGATAAAGAAAATATTACTATTGCAACTTTAGGTAGTCATACTTCTTTACATATCTTACATGGGGCTAAATTAGAAGGTTTTCGTACTGCTATCGTATGTGAGAAAGGTAGAGAAATACCTTATGAACGTTTTGATGTAGCTGATGAATATATTATGGTTGATAAATTTGCAGATATGGTAAATGAGGATATTCAACAAAAACTTCATGATATGAATGCTATTGTTGTTCCTCATGGATCTTTTGTAGCTTATGCTGGATTAGATAATGTTGAGGATAAATTTAATGTGCCTATGTTTGGTAACCGAGATATTTTAAGATGGGAAGCTGAAAGAGATCTAGAGAGAAAATTACTTGTAAACGGTAAGTTAAGGATTCCACAAAAATTCACAAGTCCTGAGGAAATTGATAGGGAAGTAATGGTTAAATTCCCAGGTGCAAGAGGTGGAAGAGGTTACTTTATCTGTTCTAGTACTGAAGAATTTAATGAAAAAATCGATGCAATGAAAAACCGTGGCTGGTTAGAAGATGAAGATGTTCCTCAAGCACATATTGAAGAATATGTTTCAGGTTGTAACTACTGTATACACTATTTCTACTCTGCATTAAAAGACGAAGTAGAATTAATGGGTATGGATAGTAGATATGAATCAAGCATTGATGGGTTAGTAAGGATGCCTGCAAAAGACCAGTTGGCTCTTGATGTATCTCCTTCCTATGTTGTTACTGGTAATCATCCAGTTGTAATAAGGGAATCATTGCTTACACAAGTCTTTGATTTAGGTGATAAATTAGTTGAAAGTGCTAAAGAATTAGTTGCACCGGGTATGAATGGACCATTCTGTTTACAAACTCTTGTAAATGATAATCTTGAACTTGTAGTATTTGAAACAAGTGCAAGAACAGATGGTGGTACTAATACATTTATGGAAGGTTCTGCTTACACTCACCTTAAATATGGTGAAGGTATGAGTATGGGTAGAAGAATTTCTCTTGAAATTAAAAATGCTATTGAAACAAATCAATTAGATAAGATTATTACATAAAAAGATCTAAAGTTCACGTCTTGACGACTCTATTGTTTTTAAGGAAAAATACTTTTATTATTATTTCTTATATTTTTTTTTCCATTATAAATGGTTTAATACATTATACGGTTTTAATCTTTTTATTTCTTTTTTTTAATTTTTTTATTTAATTTAGATTTTTATCATATTTTTTATAAAATTTTGTTATTAAATAGGAGATTTTTCTCAAAATCAAAATAAAACTTAAGTTTTAAGAGTAGTTTATTTTATATATATTATAGAAATACAATTAATAGAATTTTGGGATGTTTTTTATTAATTTAAATTTTTCAAATACTAATTGGAAATCTCAAACAATATTGATTTTAATTTTAACGGCTTTAGTTCAGTTATCAGCAGCTTTTATTACAAATATCATTACTGTTATGTTACCCAATATATCTTATGATTTAGATATTTCACTCGATTCTTTAAATTGGATTTCTTTAATATTTTTAATGGCTATTATTTCAGTGGGTATACCTTTAAATAAATGTATTAGTCAATGGGGTGTTAAAAGGTGTATTAGGATTTCTATTATTGGTTTGATGATAAGTTTGATTTTAACTTCAATTGCTACTAATATGGAATTACTACTTATTTCCCGTATAATTCAAGGAGTTACTATTGCAGTAATGTGTATTAGTATTTATATGATGATTATTTTAGGAATACCTAATGAACATCTTGGAAAAACATTAGGTATTGTAGGATCATGCGGATATATTGGAACAACTATTGCACCATCCATTGCAGGTTTTATTTCCTATTATTTATCTTGGAGATATGCATTTCTCATTATTGTTCCAATTTTAGTATTTGAATTGTTTTTAATTTATTTAATTAAGGATGAATGGTCGACTGATAAGAAAGCTTTAGATATTAAAGGTTCATTAATTTATGGGATTATGGTTATTTTTCTAGTATTTGGACTTTCAGAGGTTGATGATGGTTTATGGCCTTTAATAGTAGGTTTGTTCCTTTTAATAATATTCATTTATTATGAAAGGAAGATTAATAATCCTATTTATAATTTAAACCTTATACACAACTCCAATATATGATTGGTAACTTTGCAGCAATGTCAGGTAATTTTGTAATATTCATTGTTGCTTATACTTTAAATTTATATTTACAAATTGTTTTAGGATTAGATACTAGGTTTGTAGGATTATTGTTATTAATAACGCCAATTGTAATGATATTTATCTCTCCTTTAGCAGGTAGGCTTTCAGATAAACATAATAATAATATGATTTCGGCAATAGCTATGATTATTATAGGTGTTAGTTTAGTTATTTTGGTATCATTAGATGTCCTTCCATTTTATATGATTATCGTAGCATTTATCATACAAGGAGTAGGTTATGGATTATTCGCATCTCCTAATAATAAAAATGTTCTCACTTCAGTTTCTATTGATGACTTATCTGATGCTTCAGCACTTTTATCTGCTGGAAAAGATATTGGTAAATTGTTAAGTTTATGTATCTTCAATATTTTTTGTGAGTTCTTTGTAAATACCCAAGATTTGAATGATGAAATGGGGGGTTTATATTTTTCTATTAAATCAATGATGATGTTTTGTATTATACTTGTAATATTGTGTATAATTTTTATTATAATTTCTAAATTCAAGTTAAAAATGGAAAAATCTGCAAGTAATTAAACTTCCTATTAAATGTCTAAGACAATGAAAGCAATTTTACACATTATTTTTAATAATCTTTTTATTTTGAAATTTGGCAAAACTTTTATAAAAGGAGGGAATAATATTATTTATTCATTGTTTAATATTTTTGTATAAGAATCATAATAGGATTTTATTTCCATTTTCTATATGGTTAGGTGACATTATGAAGACTATTTTAATTGCAGGAGGAGCTGGCTTTATTGGCACTAATTTATGTAAAAGATTTCTTAATGAAGGATATAAAATAATTTGTGTTGATAATTTTCATACGAGTAATAAAAGAAATCTTAAAAAAATATCCTCTGAAAATTTTAAATTAATAGAACATGATATAACTAAGCCATTTGATATTGATGAGGGCATTGATGAAATTTATAATTTAGCAAGTCCGGCTAGTCCTCGCCATTATCAATCAAATCCTTTACAAACTATTAAAACAAATGTTCATGGGGTTTTTAATTTATTAGATTTAGCTGTTAAATATGATGCTGAATTTTTACAATCAAGCACTAGTGAAATTTATGGAGAACCTTTAGAACATCCTCAAAAGGAATCTTATTGGGGAAATGTAAATCCTAATGGTATCAGATCTTCTTATGATGAAAGTAAAAGATGTGCTGAATCTATTTGTTTAAATTACTATAATGAATATGGTGTTAATGTAAAAATTTGTAGAATTTTTAATACCTATGGTCCTTATATGGATCCTTCTGATGGAAGAGTAGTTACAAACTTTATCATTCAAGCTTTAAAAGGTGAAGATTTGACGATTTATGGTGAAGGTACTCAAACAAGAAGTTTTTGTCATGTTGATGATTTATTAGATGCTTTTATAAAAGTTATGGCTACTGAAACTGAATTTACAGGTCCTATTAATTTAGGAAATCCTATTGAATTTACTATTTCTGATTTGGCTAATAAAGTTATTGAAAAAATTGATTCAAAGTCTAAAATTATCTATCTTCCTCTACCTCAAGATGATCCAAGTAAAAGAAAACCGGATATTTCATTTGCAAGAGAAAAATTGAAATGGCAACCAAAAATAACATTGGATGAAGGATTAGATAATACAATATCTTATTATGATAATTTAATCAATTCATTTTAATAATTATATTTTATTATTAATTTTAAAATTTTACAAGAGTATAATACAAATAAATTGTCACAATCTATTATTTTTTAAATTTAAATTTTTTTTCATTACACATTGATTTTTTTTTTAATTAAACATGCTTATATATTAAAAAACAAATATTATTAGTAAATAATAAACAATATTACTATAATTTTATTATAATTCATTTAATTTTAATTTATTTAATTAATTCAATTATATTTAACTTATTAATTTATTTAATTTATTAATCATTATATCTTTTAATGAAAATATAGGTGTTTTTATGGATTATGATTATTTAATTGTTGGTTCTGGTCTTTTTGCTTCTGTTTTTGCACGTGAGATGACAGATTTAGGTAAAAAATGTTTGTTAATTGAGAAAAGAGACCATATTGGTGGAAATATTTATACTGAATCAGTTGAAGGGATAAATGTTCATAAATATGGTGTTCATATATTACATACGGATAATAAACAATATGTAAATAAATATGCTAATTTTATTCCATTTACTCATGCACCCCTTGCAAACTATAAAGGAGAATTATTTAATCTTCCTTTTAATATGAATACTTTCCATCAGATGTGGGGGGTAATTACTCCTCAGGAAGCATATGAAATTATTGAAAAACAGAAAAAAGAAGAGGCTATATCTACTCCTCAAAATTTAGAAGAACAGGCTGTAAGTCTTGTTGGAAGAGATATATATGAGAAACTGGTAAAAGGATATACTGAAAAACAATGGGGCCGAGATTGTAGGGACCTTCCTCCATTTATTATTAAAAGATTACCTGTTAGATTTACATATGATAATAATTATTTTCATGGATTATATCAAGGTATACCTGTTGGAGGATACACTCCATTTATAGAAAATCTATTAAAGGGAAGTGATGTTAAATTAAACACTGACTTTTTTACAGATAAGGATAAATGGTTAAATTCTGCTTCTAAAATATTATTTACAGGAATGATAGATGAATATTATGATTACTGTTATGGTGAATTAGAATACAGGTCATTAGAATTTGAAAATGAAATATTGGATATTGATAATTATCAAGGTAATGCTGTAATGAATTTTACAGATAGGGAAACTCCGTTTACACGCATTATCGAGCATAAACATTTGGAATTAACTGATTCAGATAAGACTATCATTACTCGTGAATATCCTAAAACCTGGTATAAAGGAGAAGAAGCTTATTATCCAATTAATGATGATAAAAATAATGATTTATATGAAAAATATAAACAATTAGCTAAAAAAGAAGATAATATTATATTCGGCGGTCGTCTTGGTATGTATAAATATTTTGATATGGACCAAGTTATTGAAGAAGCATTAAATTTGGTTAAATCAGAATTAAATCAAGCTTGATTATTCCAAATCAACTATTTTTATAGATGATTTTTGCAAAATAAATATATAAAAAAAGAAGGGGTTTATATTATGCATTTGCATACAATAAACCAATGGCTCTATGTAAAAACAATAGTATAAATGGTATTCCAATAAAAATGCATATGAAAACACCAATATATGGAATCAATCCAATCAGTCCGATGATTAATGTTAAAAGAAATGCAATTATATAGATTACAATCAAGGTAATTATAATCTTTACAACTCCTATATTTGACATGTCTTTTAGTATTTCTCTAAATCTCAAACCCTCAGTTCCTCTTTCATATTTTGCAAATCTGACTAGTCCTGTAAATAACATTAATGAAAATATAAAAAATAAGATAATTGCAACAATTAAAGTAACAGTTAACCCATTGGTAAATGTGTTCATTGTTGATTTTGGAATTGTTGCTATTATCATGGTAAAATTGCTCGCACCATTATCTATAGCATTAATACTGGCATATATGATTTTAGTAAGTGATGTAAATAGTCCGCTTGCAGAAGCGAAAATAAGGGTAATGATTAGAGGTATTATAAAATAGATTATATCTAAAATCAATGTTTTAACACCAATAACAAATTGTTTTACATAATCAAATTCGGGAAGTGTGTTATCGACAGCAGTTCCACTTTTAATGACCTCAATTAAGTATCCTAAAATTATAAATGAAATGATTAAAGTTATAACACTTAAAATCATGGTTAAAGTGTTGTTTTTAAAGCCATATGATGGAAGAATTGTTGATAAGCTCATTATAATAATTAAAATACAGAATATTAAAAATTTTCGAGTATCAGTTATTGGATATTTAATAGCATCCGTTATAATTTCACGTAAATTCATATTTATCACATAAATTAACTCTTGACAGGTATATATTTTTAGATAATAGTATTTAAAATTTAAAGTACTAATTTATTATCAACAAATTAACAATTTCTAATTGTTTATCTTAATGAAGGCACTTTCAAAAACTTGTGTGATTTGATTTTTCCCCATTTATGGGGACACGAAATTTTTAAGGCCTAATTTTTCTTTATTTTTAATTTAGAAATAGTAAACTTAATATATTAAGTGGAGCTTATTTATTAATATGAATAAGAAAAAAATAAAAGCTCCATATCAAGATATGGACTTAAAAGAATATAAACTTTTCGATTTTGTACTTGAGTTTTCTGAATTCCGTCAATTTGATGATCTTTCACGTTTTGGTTGTGAAAATATAGATAATAATCTCATAAGATTAGAAAAAAGAGGTAAAATTCATTTTAAAAATAAAATTACCATTTGTCCAACTTGTAATTCAACACACACTGTTAAAAATGGCACATATGAAAGAAAATTAATTTTCTTAAGAATTGATGAAAAATTATGCACTATTCAAAAATATAAATGTAAAAAATGTGGTAAAGTCTTTTATACTAATTTATCATCCCTTGTTTATGATAATTCTAATATAACATTACCTGTTATTGATTGTATTGAGAATTTATATCAGATTTATGGTGCAAGTCTTCATAAAATACAATTTGACTTAAAACAACAACACAAGATTGAAATCTCACATCAAAGCATTGAAAACATATTATTAAGCAGTAATTATAAATTTAAATATGATAATTGGACTTATTCTGGTCATTATCTATTTGATAGTCTTTGGGTTAAAATTAATGGCGTTTGGAACTATCTTTTAGCATTATTCGACGTTAAATTAAATACTTTAGTTTCAATCAAATTGGTAGAATCAGAAGATTCTAAAACCATTTATCAATTTTTACATGAATCCCTAAGAAATCAAAAGAAAATATCCATAGGAACAGATTTAAAACATGAATATCGAGAAGCAATAGATAAATTAAATGTAAAACATCATTTCTGCAGATTCCATGTGAAACAAAATCTAAATAAAATATTTAAAGATTATATTTATCAAAATCAAGTCACAGATGAAGAAAATGAAATATTGACTCAACTGAAAGAAGATATTTATGAAATATTAGATGCTGAATCAGTTGTTGATGCTAAAAAACTTCGAGATAAATTGATTAATAATAAATACCCTGAAAATAACTTTATAAATAAAATTTTATGGAAATTTATTATTCCTAACTTTAATAAATTAATTATACCACTTGAAAACTCGAATATCCCGTTAACAAATAATAAAATAGAAAATATATTCCAAAAAATTTTTCCAAAACATATAAAAAGAAGAATGAAAATAGAAAAAGGAATTTTATCTAGATTCATGTTAAAACTTAATTATTGGAACGTAAATAATGTTAATTAAATTTTATCACACAAGTTTTTGAAAGAGCCTTAATGAAGATTGCCATAATCTTAATATATCCGAATAAATATAACAATTTAATGAGGTATAATATGAACAAAAAAATACTTACATTAATTCTTGTTATATTAATATCTTTTTGTTTTTTATCTATAGTTGTAGCTAACAATGTAGCATATGATGATAATCACATATCAGATCACAATAAAACGGACCATAAGGACAAAATCCATAATAATACAACAAATCATGATAAAAAGGCAGATAATGACAAAAAAATCGATAAAAATAAAACCATTATTGATAATAATAACAATACAACCGATAAAAACACAACGGAAAATAAATCCAATAAAGACTATGTTTTAGCTAAAGGAAATGGAAATGATATTGAATTTAGTGATGGTTTTAGAGGATTTAGGCTTAATTATTCAAAATCCCCCGCAAGTTCAGGAGATCAATTTAAACCTGTTTCTGCCTCAGCGGCTACTAATTCTAATTTACTAAAATTGGGCTATAATTCAATGTTATAGACTTGATTCAACAGGTCAGATTGGAAAAGTAATGGCAGACATTATTAAAAATGGGGCCTCCAGTGCGAATCTTGCAGACTCAGATGAAAATGTAATTAATCAAGATGTTATTAAAATAAATGATTATATTGGAGCTATTTTTGATTTTGAAGTTTTAAAATCTGTATCTGGTAATGAATCAGATTATTTTGCATATAAAGTATCATTTATAACGATTAATGATGATGAAAAACAAACAAATCAAACTAATAATTTAACTAATGAAACAAATACTACAAATATTACAAATTTAATTGAGCCAGCCAATAATCAAACAAATACTACCTATATAAAGAACAATTATGATGGTTTTTTGGCTTTACTTTTCAATTCACTTTTTGACTCATGGAAACCTATTATTGAAACATTAACACATGACTTTCTAATGATTGTTAATGCTCTTGAAGGACTGACAATGCTATATGAAGAATTTATCTTGGAATTTCAGTCTTTAATGGATGCTCTTGAAAAACTTTTAATAATGCTTCAATATGAATGGAAAGAACTTGAAGGAATTTTAAAATTACTCAGTGTTCTATGGACTGCTATTGAACAGCTTTTAAAATTAATACAAGCCTTTTTGAATTTCATTATGGCACTTATAAATGCAATTATAGCATTTTTACAACAACTTTTAGCATATCTGATGGCTTTAATTCAGCTCCTTTTAGATTTAATCAATCAGCTTATAGCATTTATTCAAGCTATAATGGCCTTCTTGAAAGCAATTGGCAGTTTCTTAATTAATATCATTGAAAATGCATTAATTATTATATGTGTATTTGTGATTATTACAATTGTAGCATTTATTTATAATAAAATAAGATAATTTTTATTATTTAATTCCTTTTTTTTATAAATAGGCTAATTTTCAAAAGTTTTCTTTTTTTTATTTTTTTAATTTATCTTTAGCTTTTTTATATCCTGGTTCTATTGGTTTAACTTTCTTTTGAACATTTTTACTTCCTTTTTTATTTGCATTTGCCATTTGGATTGCTGAATCTCTATTAGATTTAAAATATCTTCCTATCAGTGCAATAAATCCTCCCATGATGAAGAATAAAATAAATAAAAGTACATTTGTATAAATAGGATCTAAATTCAGGTTTATCATTTCTCCAAGAGCACCATATATTATGGCTATCCATAGAAAAACACTTGAAAGTCCTCCCACAGCAAATCCCTGCATATAATTTTTTGATTTATATCCAATATAAAATGGTCCTATTGCTGCAAAGGAGTCTATTTCTGTATGTGATGCAATAATTGGCGTGATGACAAATATTGCAGTTCCAATGATAAATGCTGTAAAATTAAAATCTTCTAAATCTTCACTTATGCTCATTTAATCACCTTTTTTATTTCAGACCCAATTGCTCCGAAAATTGCAATAAATACACTTTCTATGATTAGGCAGTAGAATACTCCAATATAACTTTCATTTCCAGATAAGCTAAATCCTGTAAATCCTCCAATGAGAGGTTCTAACCATAGTCCTAAAAATTTAAAATTTATAATAAATAATATGTTACAGAATAAAATTCCGCAAAAACCACTTATTCCTGCATTATATGCTCCCTCAGCGATTTTATTACTTAAAAGTCCTATTATTAAACCTACTAATGGTAAAACAATAGCCGAATATCTTGCAAGAAATAGTTCAGTAAATATAATTAAAATAGTCCCAAGATATATTTTTGACCTACTCATTTTTATCATTTTTAGTTTTATAATTTAATTATATGCTTTATGTTCATATAAATTTTTTTCTAAATTTCTAATATTTTAAGATTAATTAATTATAGAGCAAATATAGTAAAACAATGATATTAATCTTTAATTGAATATTATTTAGATTAGATTTAAAATATTTATTTAATAAAGATATATAGTCTAGGACATTAAAATTTTAGTTATAACTGGTGTTTTTATATAATATTTCTAAGATTTTTTTGTCCATAACTATATTTTCAAAAGTATATAATTAATAAAATTAATTTTATTAGAGGGATTTAAAAAATAAAGTTTTATAACTTTATTAAATTAATAATAAAATAAAATATAAAATAATAAAAGAAAATAAAACAAATAAAATTGAATAAAAATAAAATAAGTATGAGAATTAAAGATTAGAATAAAGGATCTTTAACCCTACTAATTCTAAAGGAGTTTAAAATTACAAGTAATGTTAAACCTAAATCTCCAATTCCCACAGACATCATTAATGTGATTAATCCGAGTGTTGCAAGTATTACAAATAATACTTTTATTGTAATTGCAAATGTAATGTTTTGAGTAATAATGCCCATAGTTTTTCTACTTAATGTAAATAGATATGGTAATTTAGAAATATCGTCCTGCATTAAAGCAATATCTGCTGTTTCAATAGCAACTTCAGAACCTGCTGCACCCATTGCAATTCCAATGTTTGCTCTTGCAAGTGCAGGAGCATCATTTATTCCATCTCCGACCATAGCTACATCTCCAAACTTATTTCGAATTGTATCTAGGAGATTTAATTTATCTTCGGGTAGTAAGTCAGTATAAACATAATCTAGGCCAAGTTCTTTTGCAACCTTTTCTCCTGCAAGTTTATTATCTCCTGTAAGCATAAATGTTTTAACACCTTGTTCTTTAAGATCAGATATAACCTCTCCTGCACCGTCTCTTATTTTATCACTTACAGTTATTATTCCAATTACAGTTTTAGAATTTCCAAGACAGATAATAGTTTCACCTTTTTTGGAATATTTGTTAATTTCATCACGAGATATGTTAAATTCAGATCCCTCGATTAATGATTCATTAGCAGCATAATATTTCTCACCATTTAATGATCCTACAATACCTTTTCCTGCAACGTTTTTAAAGTCTGTAATTTCTTCATATAGAATATTATTCTCATCAGCATAGTTTAAAATTGCTTTTGCTATTGGATGTGAAGAATTATGTTCAAGTGATGCTAATATTTTTATTATTTCGTCTTTAGTAAATTCTTCATCTTTTATTTCAATATTAGTTAATACAAGCTTACCTTCAGTTAAGGTTCCAGTTTTATCAAGGATTACAGCTTTAATGTTTTTCATTTCTTCAACATATGAACTTCCTTTAATTAAAACTCCTTTTTTTGTTGCAGCGGTAATGGATGAAACCATACCTACGGGTGTTGAAATTAAAAATGCACATGGACATGATATTACCATAATTGACAGTGCTTTATAAATCCATATATCCCAGGCCCCATTAAATAATAATGGTGGAATACATGCAACACAAACAGATATTAGAATCATTATGGGAGTATAATATTTTGCAATTTTATTAACTAATGTTTCAGTTTCTGATTTGTGAAGTTGGGATCTTTTAACTAATGTTACGATTTTACTGATTACAGAATCTTTTGCTTTTTTAGTCACTGTAATTTCTAAATATCCTTCTTCATTCACTGTTCCTGAGAATACTTCGTCTGAAACTTCTTTATGTACAGGTAAACTTTCACCTGTAATTGATGCTTGATTTATTGATGAGGAACCTTGACTTATATAACCATCTAGTGGGATTTTATCTCCCGGTTTTACAATAACTACATCTCCAATATTAACATCATCAACAGGAAGGATTTTTTCTGTGTCTCCAACTTTTACACATGCAGTATCTGGTGCAATTGCTATTAATGATTTTATAGAGTGTTTTGATCTATGTTCTGAATAATCTTCTAAGAATTCTGCAATAAAGTATAATAATGCAACTGCTGCACCTTCTTCAGGATGTCCTATTATAAATGATGATATACAGGCAATACACATAAGTAGTGAAGGTCCAATAGTATGCTTTTTGATTAATGATTTGTATGCTGAAATAGCAATTTGATAACCTCCAATTAGAGCACTAATAATAAAAATTGTGTTGGTTATTGTAGGATTAAATGAAATCATTTCTAAAATATGTCCTATAATAAATAATATTCCACTACTTAGCATAATTTGGATAGGCCGATTATAAATTAAAGGTTTGCCTTCAGCAAGTAATTCTTCTTCATCATCCTCATTATTAATATTGCTAATTCTTTTATTATCCTCGTGATTATCGCAATTACACTCCTCATCATGGTTTTCATCCTCATGATGATGGTCATGGTCGTGACTGTGATTATCATTATCTTTATCATCATCACAATCTGGACATCCACAGAGACTTATTTCAACATCTTCATCATAGTCAATTTCTTCTCTATGGTCAAATACGTCAAAATCGGTGTTTTTTTGATGTTCATGTAATAGTTTTCTTTTGTAATGGTCTTTATTTGTACAGGGAACATCGTCACAATCAGGATTAAAGCAAATATAATTATAATGTTTAGGATCATAACATTCTTCTTCGTTACAATCAGAGTCATAACATTTATTATTTTTCATTTTAAACACCTTTTAGTTTTCTTCTAAAGTATGTTCTAAACCAATTTTGTATATCATTTCTATATGAATGTCTGTAAGAGAATATCTTGCCATTTTACCTTCTTTTTTATATTTTACAATATTATTTGTACGTAAAATTCTTAATTGGTTTGAAACAGTGTTTTGGTTTAAATTTAATGTTTCACAAATATCACAAACACATAAATCTTCATATGAAAGTAAAGATATTATTTTTAATCTTGTAGAGTTACCAAAAATTTTAAAAAACTCGGATAATTCTTGATATTTTTTTTCATCTATCATATGAGGTTTTACTCTTTTGATAACATCTTCATGAGGATCCATTATTTCACAAATGTCTCCATCATTTCCTTTTTCAAGATTATTTTTCTCTGTCATGTACATCACATTAAATTTTACAATTGTATATTAATTTGATAATATATAAAGATTGTTATATCATGATATCGTGATATATTATAAGTTTTAGTTACTCATATTTATTTGTTTAATTCATTAATTTTTGCTTAAATCTTTTATTTTTAAAATATTCTTAAAATAAGCATGCTAATTAAAATAATCTTTTTTGAGCGTTATCATATTTTAAAAGACTCTTTTCTTTAAATTCAATAATATTATCATTTTCTCTAATTTTTCCAAATAATATGGGAGAGTTAACATCATGCTTTTTATAATTTTCAATTGCTTTTTTAGGATTTGTATTAGCATAACAATATTTACAAGCATTTGGACAGGTTGAATATGCTCCAATATCTCTTATAGGCATACATTTACAACCTTCTCTATTGCCTGTATGTCTAATATTATCTTTAAGTTCGATATTATTGGATTTTTCAAAAATCTCTTTAGTTACACACCCTTTTGAGAGTATTCCATATTTTTCAAAATTATAACTGTCGCTACAGTTTTGCAAAACTGTATTGTATTTTTTACTAATATTTGACATTGAAATCAGTATTTTTTCAATATCTCTCTTTTTAAATGGAATTATCTCAGGCATATTCCTATATAATTTTTCATACATATCAACAAAACTAAAAACAGCAAAAGATATATTTTCATGGATTTCAGATAGAATATATTCAAAATTTTTCATATGTTTTTCTATAGTATAATCTGTGCTAAGTAAAATAGGATCAAAACGCCAAACTATTTTTTCTCTACCAATAATCTTAGATATTTTTTTTAAAGTTTCAATACTTTTGTCTATACTTACAACATTTGGCTCTATATCTTCACTGTAAGATGTGATAGTGTAATGTGCCATTATATTGTAAGATGTATTAATTTTATCCATATATTTTAACATAGGTTCATAGTTTTTAGAGCAAAATATAAGCCCATCAATTTTTTTAGGGGTTAAATCAATTTTATAAACATGTTCTGGGTAATAAGGGTTTCTTGAGTAAACAAAACCGTCCTTTAATCTTTTCATAAACCACTTACTATAGTAATTTACAATATCTGTTCTTCCACTAATATTTAATATCATAATAACCCTAATATTGTTTGAATTAAATTTATATAAAATTTTAAAATTACTCAACGATTTGTTGTCTATTTGTTTAATTAGTTTAAATTAGTATAATTACTTACTATAATATTTAAATTAATTTATTTAAATATTTGAATACAATAATATAATATAAATTCAATAATTAAATTTAATAATTTTCATACTGGTGATTAAATGACAGATAATAAACCATTAAAGTTAGAGACAAAATGTTATGATGCTAATGGCTTAGGTTATTTATATGGATTAAATCAAAAGATACCTGATGAGGATTTTGCAAAAATTAAACCATATATGAAAAGGTATGGTAGAAAAGACTTTGTAAATGGTATTACTGAAGTAACTGGAAGGCCTGAAGGATGGAGATGTCTTGAAAGTGATGTTTCTAAAATTGAAGACATACTGGGTATTGAAGACACTCTTGAAAAACGTAATAAAAAGGTAGAAGATGCATTTAAAGATCCATTAAAAAAAGCACAACTTAAAGACCAGGCATTTGAATGGCTTGAAGTTTTATTTAAAAAAGGAGGAACACAACCTGTTCAGGATTTAAGCCGTCTAGCTATTCATTCAACTAAAATTTATGATCCTGCTGACAGTTTTAAAAATGGAAGATCTGAAGGTTTTGGATCATTGTTTATTTACACTCCTCATGGAATGTGGTATATACTAAACAATAGTAGTAAATCTGCTGATAAAAGTCTAAATAATGTTGAGATGAAGGATGGTAATGGTGCTATTGGATATAGATTAATGTATGAGGATGTTGTAGATAGACTTATTAGAATATACACTGAGGAAAACGAGTATACTGGTGGCAGTTTATATTAATAATTTTAAAAAAACAAATCTAATTTTTATTTATTTTTAAAAATATTAATAATTAAAATAATAAATATATATTTATGAATTGTAATTGTAGTGAAAATTGTATTAAAGATGATATTAATGATATTTTTAATAGTCTTGACGACTTTTACACTCCTTGTGATTATTGCACAGTCACAGAACTTAAAAAATCAACACCTATTAAACGACAATTAAACTTAGATGATTTAGATTCAAATTATACTAAGTGTCCACGATGTGGTAAAAGAAGTCTTGATATAGTCCTATCACATGTTATAAAAATATTAATAAATCAGGGTCTAGTTAAAGAATCTTTAGCTTCACTTAGAAAAGTAGGTATTCCTTTAATCACTCCAGGTTTATATCTTGAAGATACTCCAATGTTATCAGATAATACATTAGTTTTAATTTTAGAAAACATTGATGCAGAAACTGCTAAAATTATTGTTAATGAAGTTGATGAAGTTAAAGGAGTTATAAAAGGTAATTTTAAATCAACTATTGGTCAGCTAGATTCAAATAGTGAGATTGATGAATATGAACTTTTAGCAGGATGTGATATTAGAGTGGATATTCCAAATACTGAGAATATAAAAATTGCTATTTATAAACAACAATCTAAACTACATATTGAATTTCCAAGGAAAAATCAAGGTAAAATCAATCAAATCCAAGAAATTTTAAATAAATATGAAAATCCTAAGATTATTGATGGAATGTGTGGACCTGGAACCCTTGGAATATATGCATTAAAATCAAATGCAAGTTTTGTCCTATTTAATGATATTTATAAAGAGGCCGTTAAAACAACAGAATTTAATCTAAAAATAAATCAAATCTCTGAAGATAAATATCATATATATAATGAAGATTTAAATAATTTAGTTGATTTAATAGATGAAAAATATGATATTGGTATTATTGATGCATTTCCTGGAGTTAATATAGATTCTTTTAGAGATAATCTTTTAAAAATATGTAAAGAAGTAATTTTTGTTTAAATATTAGGTGATAATATGAATGAGGAAAAAATAGGTTTTGGTCTTTCAATTAGACTAATTTCAATAAAAAAAGATAAATTACTACTTCTTCAAAGACCAAATAAAAGGTTTCATGACTCTGGAAAATGGGAGTTTCCAGGTGGAAAAGTTAAAAAAGATGAATTTTTTGATGAGGGATTAAAAAGAGAAGTTTTTGAAGAAACTAATCTGAATGTTAAAATAGTAGGTTTTTATTCTGCATGTGAAGATACATTTAAGTCTTGTAAAAACCATCAAAATATTAAATCTATTAATTTAGCTATGTACGGAATACTAGATGAGGGTGAAATTCAATTAAGTAATGAGCATACAGATTATAGCTATTTTTCTAAAGAAGAAATTAAAAAATTAGATGCAAAGGGTAAATTAACTCTTATTACATCTAAACTTTTAAAATCAAACAATTTTAATTTTTAAGCTTTCTTTAAAGTATTATATGGATTAATTTTGAATATTATATTTTCTATAATATTTCTATTTTTTTATAAAACTATGTTTAGGGGCCTGAATTTTTTAGTTCTCAGATAATTGTTGTATTGCTGTTTTTGAGTTAAAACCTTGTGATATGATTAAGGCTCCTAAAAATACATTCA
>NZ_CAJOKH010000061.1 GCF_905235195.1 uncultured Methanobrevibacter sp.
ACCATAAAAAAATAGTTCGAAGTACACAAAAAAGAACATAGACGAGTAAAAATACACAATAATTGTATAAAAATAACAATCAAATATCACCACATCTACAAAACCAACATCACACCCAATACTAGTATTGGGTCCTCATTAATTAATCAACAAAGTGATTTTTGTAAATATAAATTAATTTTGCTACATGTGGAAAATATAGTCATCATAGAAAATGTATTAAACATATTCTTAAACCAACGCCATATAACATATAGCACATACTATATACAGAAGCTTACTATTAACAAAAATTATTTGAAATAATTGCAATAAATATTAAAATTATATAATATAAAAAAATTAATATTTAATTTATATAAATATTTTAAGATAAATGTTTTTACTAAAATAAATAATAATAAAATAATAATAAAATAAATAAATAATAAAATAAAAATATGAATAAAAATTAATAAAAATAAAGAATTTAATTTGAAAATAAATATTTAAAATATTGAATTAAAATATTACTAAATTTAAATATAGTAATACTTTTGAAATTATCTAAAAAAATAAAAAAATGAAAAATATACAAAAACTCGTAGAAAATATTGCACTAAAAACTTTTAGTATATAAAGCTTATGGTTTTCATTCATAATATTTCGAATAAAATAAATAAAAAATCTCTAAAAATTTAAAAAAACTTATATAAAAATAGGTAAAAATGAACCAAATTCAAATATGAAAATAAAAAAATAAAAAATAATAAAAAATAAGCAAAAGTACAAATTAAACCGGATTATTTTTAAGTTCCTTTAATAGTTCACTTGCATATTCCTGATAGATTTTAAATATTAAACGGGTGTCTTCAAGATTTTTTTGAACATGCATATACAGATTATCTCTATCTATTTTTCCCAACCATTCAACATTTCGAATATGTGGAGTAAGAAGAGTCTCATCATAAATATAATCAGATTTAACAGTACCTATAATATAGTTTCTATTATGACAATCAAAACTTATTACATAATCACCAATATTAAAATCAAATAGTAAAATAGAGACTACATTTGTTGTATTACGTCTGTCACGTTCTGACAAGTCAGGGTAGACATCTTCTGATAATTGTCTTAAGTCTTGTTTATTTTCAACTGAAGATAAATCTTTAAAATCTGATTCTATACCAATAAAATTATTTTCTTCAAATGTTTTAAAGTGTTTAGTGTGAAAACCAGCTTTCACCATATACATATCTGCCATTTAATCACCATGAAACATAATTACTAAAGGTTTTATTATTTATTTTTTATATAGTTTATTAGTTAATGTCTTTTAAAATAGAAAATTCTAAGATTATTAAAAGAGCATTTAGCTAAATACATAATTCTCATATACTCATTACTAAATAAAATATTTTGAATATATAATAAATAAAAATTAATATTAACTTTTATCTTTAAAATGATATTTAGAAATAAACAATAACAATACACAAATTATTACCAATACAAGAGAGATAATCATAATAAGTCTCATAGATTGACATAAACCAAGAATATCATCTTGTATCTCATCATAACCTACAAATATTATACAGATAAGATTAAACATACTTAAACTTAACATTTTTCCAACTTCTTTTATAGTTGTAAGTAATGCAGAAGCATCATCTAAATCCTTATCTGATACAGATGTTAAAACATTTTTATTATTAGGTGAAGAGAAGAGTCCCTGACCAATACCCTGTAAAACAAATGCTACTATTATCATATAAAATGGAAGGGAAGTTATTGATGTAAAAATTGCTAAAGCCATAGCAATTAATACCATAGCAAGAGCAGAAATTATAGTAGGATCATGCTTATCTGAAAGCTTACCTGCAATAGGTGCACCAAATATCATTATCACCGGAGTTATAAACAGTAATAATCCAGCAGCCAAATTGTTTAATCCTAAAACAAGCTGTAAATAAAAACTTAAGACATAAACAGTAATAAATGCTACAAAATAATTAACCATTGATGCAAAATTACCAATAAGATATTCATAGTTTTTCAAAAGCTCTAAATTATATATAGGATTTTTAATCCTCTTTTCATAAAATATAAAGATTATAAGCAATATGAAAAATCCCATAAGGTAAAATATATTATTCATCCTAAAAGATGAAATTCCAAGAACAAACAATACTGTCATAAAAATATACATGAATGAACCGGCAAAATCAATAGGATTTTTTTCAACAACCCAATTATCCACTTTAATATAACGTATTAAAAACAATAGAAAGACCAATAATGGAACAATAATTAAAAATGCATATCTCCATGAAACAAATTTGAAACAAAACCAGTTACAGATGGTGCAATAGTCATTCCAACATAACCAGCAGAGCCTACAATTCCTAAAGCTTTTCCAACATCCTCTTTAGGCATTGCTAAAACAATTATTACCAAATCAATAGTAGGTAGTAATGCAATACTAGCTCCCTGTATAAGACGTGAAAAAAGAAACACTTCCATATTAGGTGTAATAGCAGACAGTACTAAACCTACAATTAAAAGAAAAATTAAAATTCTTATACTTTTTTTAAGATCAAATCTTTTAATATTTTTACTTGCAGGTATGGTAATTGCAATAATTGCTATTAAAAATATTAATGTAATCCAATTTAAAGTTTCAACAGGAACATCTAAGTCAACAGAAATATCTGGAAGAAGAACTGTAATAAAATTTGCAGTAAAAGAACATGTAAAATGGAGTAATGAAGTTAAAAGTAGAACCCACGTAGCTTGGGATTTCCAATTAATATTTGATAAATTAAACTTCATATTATGACCTTCCAAGATAAATTCATTATAAGATTAGATTTTCTAATTACCATATAGACTTTTTATATATTTTCAAAGTAAATCAGATGACTAACTAATTATATATTTCATCAATAAATAGTTTATTTAATATAAGTATTGAATTTTATTTTATTTTGAATGTGGTTTTTTAAATTTAGATAATAGAATATAAATATATAAAAATTGATATCTTATATTAAATTTATGATTTATTGGAAGGAGGATTGAATTAAAATGAAAAATGGTGAAAAATACGAAAATCCTCATTTAAATGATATTACTTTCAGCATTAAATATTCAAATATTCCTAAATTAGCTGAAAATAATATATTAAGTAATTTTGAGATAGATAATAAAGAAGAAATAATTAATTTTATTATTAAAAATATTGGCCTTATGGAATATATGGAAAAAGTAACACCAATAATAAATACTCATTTTCCAGAAGACAATTTTCGGTTAGAGTTTGAAAAAGACCCGGAAATTCCAAATTTTAATAAAATAGTAATATATATTAAAAGAGAAGATGAATCTTTTGATGCTGACTGGAAAGAGATAAAAAATCTAAATGAAGAAATTAAAAAAATATCAATTAATGATGATTCTTTGAAAAATTTATTAGTTGTAGATTTGTGGTAATTATTATGAGTTTTAATTGGAAGAAATTTCTGGAAGTAGGAAATCATTTAGAAAACTATTCTCAAGAAGAATCTTATCAACGTTCAGCCGTAGGGCGTTATTATTATTCTTGTTATCATAGTGCTAAAGATTATTTTGAAAAGGAACATTTTCCATTAGGACATCGAAACAGCCCTCATCAAACATTAATTGATTGTTTAAGGTTAGGATATAATAAAAACGAAGTGGACCTAGCTGAAGCTTTGAGTAAATTGAGAAGATATCGTAATAAAGCAGATTATTATCAGGATTTTAGGTCCAATATTCTTAAAAAAGCTAAAAAGACAACTGAAGATATTTACGTTTTGTTATCAGATTTAGAAAATTGATAAATATAAATGATAAAACTATTCTTTATTTTTAAAACTCATAACCGCTATACACTTTCTTCCAGTACATGAGGCAGATTTATTAGTTTCATCAAAGCTTAAGTATCGGCCACACTTCCAACATGTCATTGACCTTTCAACTAAAAATACAACCTTTTTAAATTTTTCTACCTCATTTAGTGTAACATCAAGATTTGAATCATCATCATGTGATAATACATTTCCTAAATATCTTGAACTATCAAAGTGTTTAAAAACTTTTTCATAATAAGATTCAATTTTAGGAGATGATTTAAAAATTTTAGAATCAAAGAAATATTTTTTAAGAGCTTTATAATAATCATCAACCATATAATGTTCTTTTAAAGGTAATGGTATTTGATTAGTACGGCATACATTCTCACAAACATATTCTAAATATCTTCTTATTGCATTACCTGCAGCATAAGCATCACCGAACTCTAAATATTTCTCTATTAATTCTTTAGTAAACATGTTTTTATTTAAATCAGGACCTGTAAACTTATCTAAATGTCTAATTTCAGCAAAAATAAATTTATGTCCTAATTTATAATTTATTGCATAGTTTTTAAGTTGTCTAAACCATAATTTACTATGTGTTGTTAATATAATTTGATAGTCCTTAAATTCCTCTAAGAGTAATGATGCAATACGTTCTTTATGATTTAAATCTACTGTCGAAATAATATCATCTAATATTATAAAGTTATATTTATTAAATTCTTTTACAAAAGCTAAAAATACACATAAACCTAATGAATCTAAGTGCCCTTCACTGGAATATGATCTTGGATCTGCAATAACATCTTTAAAGTTTAAATTTAAAGATATTCCAGTTGACCTAGGTGCTTTAATCTCAGGTGTGTTAAACTCCTCATCATCATGAATAAAATTATAGTACTCACTTACTCTTTTTTGAATATCTTCAAGAATCTTTTCAAGAGTTTTCTGTTTATTATCTTTAAATAAGGTATAAGTAGTATTAGCTAATTCATACTCTTTTTCAATAATTTTTAAATCATTTTGTAAACCTTCTATCTCATGTAAGGTAAAAATCACCTTATAGACTTTAGTTAATTCTTCATAATTATCCTTATCATTTAATTTATCAAAATCATTCTGGATTTTAGTTTTAAAATCAGTGAACTCTTTATCTAAATCAATTAAAATATTTCTGTTAATCTCAGAAATTCTCAATTCAAAGTTTGCAAGTTTATTTAAATCATCAATAAAGTAATCTAAACTGTAATCAAAATCATATTCCTTAAAATTAGATAAAATCTTATCAATACTTTTAAGAGTATAATTAAGTTTATTTAATCTTTTAATAAAATCTGAATATTTATTTTTCCAATTTTTAAGTGAATTTTTCTTCATCCAGTTCTTTTTTCTTATCAGTGATATATTTTAAAACCTCTTCATTATCAATATCATTTTTACAGATAGGACATTCTTTAAGGTTTTCATTTTCAATATATACTGAAGATTTGTTTAAAATATCTATAAGATTATTTGTAGATTTTAATTCATACAATGTAGCTTGTTCATATTCTGTAAGTAAGTCTTCAAATTCTAAATTAATAGATTGAATATCAACATTAAATAAATCTATGATATCTGCTAACTGTTTTGTATAAATACTTTTCCAAATCAGACTCTGGAGTGATTTTATCATAATCATTTTTAACTAATGTTTCATTAATCTTCTCATAGGTCTCATCAATATCTTCAGTTTCATATATTTTTAAGATTTCGGCGTTTTTCTTTTCTAAATCTTGTTTTTTGTTTTTAATCTGAGTATTAAATGAATTTTTAGTTTTATTTAAAGTATTTTCAATATTATCAAGTTCTGCAAAACCTATAATAGAGGTAATATTTTCATATTTTTTCTTAGGAGTTAGTTCTATGAATTTAAGAAGTTTCTGCCTATTTAAAAGAAATGAACCATTTGCAAAATCATCTAGAATATCATTTTCTGGAGGTTCCTCTTTCAATTTTCGCACTATTGTAAGGTCATTAATACTTGCAGTAACAGATAAATCCTCAGGATTATCTCCCAAATGAACAAGAGACTTGTCATGCTTAATTGCCTGAGTACCTTTTAATGAATCAACCTGACCTGTAAATAGAAATTCAAATGCATTAACAATAGAACTTTTACCACTACCATTTTCCCCAACAAGAACTAAAGACTTATCCTCAAAATCAAGGTAATAATCTTTTATTCCTCTAAAAGATTGGATATGAATATCATGAAGCTTAAATTCAGACATGATTTACCTCTTTTTCAATTAATTGAGCTAATGTTTCAGGGTCTAAATTATTTGCATCAATTAAATTCTTAATTTTAATAGAATACTCTTTGCTGATTTCATTATCCAAATCCTTATAAAAATTATCTAAACATTCAGTTTTCATATAATTATATCTGATACTTATAATATTTAAAATAAGATTATAATAATTAAAATATATTATAAAATAGGTAAATATTAGTATGAAACTACAAAACATTGTTGTTATGAAAAAAAATAAAATCCAAGAATAAATCATCACATTAATAAATTTCAAAAGATTTAATAAATATTAAATTAAAACATATAAGTATAACTATAAATGGGGGAAAATTGTATGAAAAATAATAGATATATTTTAGTGTATTTAGTACTAATTTCGCTTCTATGTATTGTAAGCATTTCAGCAATAAGTGGAAGCGAAAATGTAACAAAGGAAGTAATTAGTACAGATAATAATCAAAAACTTATTTTAGATGAAAACATCAAAGAAGATGTTTCACAAAGTAGTAATAATAAAGAAGTTAATTCAGCAGAAGAAAAAAATGAAGATGACTTAAAAAGCAATACAGATAAACCTAAACTAAATGAAAAACCATTAACATCTACCAAATCAAATAAAAATATTAATAGTAACAGTAACAATGCTAATAGTGTTAGTGCTCAAAAAGCAATTAAATGCAAAATAGAAACTAGCTACTTTAAAGAAAACAATAATAATCTACGACTGCACATATGGTTAAGAGGCCCCGATTATAAGTTGATTGGCGGAGTTAAATTAAAAATACATGAAACATATAAAGGAAAAAGTAAAGACCATTATGTAAGAACTCTTAGCTACAATCAAAAAGAGATAATATTCAAACATCTAGGCATAGGCACTCATAAATATGTAATTACATCTACAAATCCAAAATACCAAGCATCTACTACTATAAGAGTCACTATCCCTAAAAAAACAATAAAAACAATAATAATAAAAGCCATTGGAAAAGGATATAAAACTTCTTATAAAAATATACGTCCAGACTCCAGTTTATCTTTTTATAGGGAAATAAAACAAAGTCCAAGTACTGAAAAGTTATATGTAGAATTATGGCATCCTTATGTTAGCAGCCAACCTTATAAAATAACTAAAGTACAATATTTCTTTAAAAATGCATATAATGGAAAAGTTATAAAAAGAACTATCAGTAAAGTATATAAATCTGGTCTTATATATTATACTGCACTTAAAATCCCTGCATGGTATTATAAACCAATGGGTGCAAAAGTTTGGTATAGACCAGTATAAAAAATTATTCAAGTGTTACATAAAGTAACACTATTCTTTTTTTATTATTTTTAATTAGTTAAAAAGTAAAAATAACATAAAAACATAAAAGAGTCTAAATAACTCTATTTAACATACTTTTTTTTACATAAAACTCAAATTATATTTTATAAAGGCCAATAAATTTTTGTAAGTGGAATTAAACTTCGAGCATCATTATCGAAATTATCATAATATTGTATGATAAATTTAACGAGTCTGTCTAAGTCCATTAGGATTATAGGTATTTCAGATCTTTCTGCTTCATATTTAGCATCAGTAGTAAATCCACCAGTAGATACATATATTCCACGATTAGTTTTCTTTAAAGCACCTTTAAAACTTCTAATATCCTGTGAACCCATTGAAGTGTTTTTTCTATGTTTAACTTCAACAAAAATAACAGGATCTTCTAAACCTAAACCATCAGGTGAAGCTATAACATCCTTTCCACGGTCTGGACCTTGAGGTGAAACAATAGTTTTATAACCCATTGCACGTAACAGACCCGCCACCAAATCCTGCATTTGGTAAGGATCCAATTGATTAACCCTATCTTTAATAAATTCAATAGATTTATCCTTAATATCATCTTTTAAAATAGAAACCTCAGTATGATCCGTTGGTTCATCCTCTTCATCAATTGGAGATTTATTATTGTTGAGAACATCTAGAATATCTTTTTGAGCTTCCTCATTAATATTAAATAATGTAAGTATAGCACCTAATGTGTTTTTAGTTGAAACTGATAAATTATCTCTAGAAACTTCACCTAACCATTTAACATCACGAGTATCATTGTGTCCACCAATATAATCTATATCTTCATTTTCCAATTCTTCACTATAATAATAATCTGAAGTTATCTCTCCAACTAAATACTTACGACTAGAAGGATTATAAGATAAAACATAATCTCCTTTTACAATTTTATATCTAAATTTAATTACCTGTGAAGAAGCAATACTTAAAGTATTTTTACTTTCATCAGGATAATGTTCTTGCATAAGTCTTTTAATATCTTCTTCACTTTTACCTTTAAGGTCACCTAGACACCAACCGAGACATACAATATTTTTATGCTTAAATGCATCTATAAGAAAAGCATCTTTACCTGCCCTAACCATCCACATGTTTTTCATATATAATCACCTAGAAAATACAAATTTTAATTCAAAATTATTATAATAATATGTAATTCTTACTATATGAGTATCTATTATTTCTATAAATAGTAACATCACAACTAGTGTTATTTATTTTTTATATTAATTAGATATTTCTACATTAAATTAATATTATTTTTCATTTCATGAATAATTACAATAATGGAATTTATATTTAATTTCACTGAATTAGCTTATAGAAATTTAATTTAATAACAACAACTTTAAAAAAAAATAATTTTTCAAAAAAATATATCCAATAATAAAATTTGAGTTTAGATTTTAAAGTTTGTACAATTGGTGATCTTGGAAACATTTTTTCAGGAGGAACACCTTCAACAAAGATTAAAGAATATTGGAATGGCAATTTAAACTGGTTATCTTCAGGAGAAACAAGAAACACCTATATATACACTACTGAAAAATTTATTACAAAAGATGGTGCTGATAATTCATCAACTAAATTAGCCAACAAAGGTGATATTGTTATTGCATCTGCAGGACAAGGATTTACAAGAGGTCAATCTAGTATGTTAATGATTGATACATATGTAAACCAGTCTGTTATTGTAATCCATCCTAATGATAAAATAAATAATTTTTATTTGTTATATAATCTCAAATTTAGGTATCCGGAATTAAGACAGCTTTCTGATCATGCCAGTACTAGAGGAAGTTTAACAACAAAGATCATCAAAGGCTTAAAAATTAATTTACCCGATTTGAATACTCAAAATAAGATTGCAAATATAATACAATATTTTGATAAAAAAATTGAAACAAACAAAAAAATAAATAATAATTTTGAAAAAATACTTAAAACACTTTATAATAATTGTTTTGAAAAATTTGCAATATATGATAAAGAAAAAGGATTCAAAGAAGATAAAGATTTTGGTCAAATTCCAAAAGAATGGTCTGTTAAATCTTTAGAAGATTATGTAAATTTTATTACTGGAGTTGAACCGGGAAGTAAAAATTATTATGAAAATAAACTACCTAATACTATACCATTTATACGTGTTGGGGATTTAAGTTCTAGAGATAATTTAGTATATATTGATAAAAATTTATCTAAAAATAAAATTCTCGAATTTGAAGACATTGTTTTATCATTAGATGCAACAATAGGAATTGTGAAAATGGGGTTAATTGGATCATATTCTACTGGAATGAGGAAACTAGTAATCAAAAATAAGGATATTAACAAAGCTTTTTTATATTGTTTAGTTAAATCTGACAGAATTCAAAGAACACTTGAAACATTTGCAACAGGAACCACAATATTACATGCAGGAAAATCCATTAAACATATGAAATTTTTATTGCCTGATAAAGAAACAATGCAAAAATTTAATGAAATTGGTCAACCTATATTATTAAAAATATTAGAAAATCAAAAAGAAATTGAAAAATTAACGAAATTAAGGGATATTCTACTTCCCAAATTAATGTCTGGAGAAATTGATATTTCTAAAATAAATATTTAATAATTTAAATCAATATTACTTAAATTACTATAAATTAAAAAATTATAGTAAAATTTGAGTTTAGAATGGGAAACATTTGAATTAAATGATATTTGTATATTGAATAAAAGTTCCTATTCAAAAAAGGATGATTGGAAATTTATTAATTATTTAGATACTAAAAACATAATTAAAGGAAAAATAAATGAAATAAAATATTTAAATCCTAATGAAGATGCTATACCTAGTAGGGCTAAAAGAAAAGTAGAGAATAAAGACATTATTTATTCAACAGTTAGGCCAAATCAGGAACATTATGGTTTAATAGAAAATCCTCCAGAAAATTTCTTAGTTTCTACAGGTTTTACTACCATAACAGTTGATACTAAAAATGCAATTCCTGAATTTGTATATTATTTCATCACTCAAAATCACATTACGGAGTCTTTGCAGACTATTGCAGAACAAAGTACTACTTCTTATCCTTCCATTAGACCATCCAACATCGGTGATTTAATTATTTCTTTACCTAATTTACACAATCAAAAGAAAATATCTTCTATTTTAAGAAATATTGAACAAAAAATCAAAGTTAATGGGGAACTAAATAATAATTTAGAAAAGATAGGGCAGACTATTTTAAATGAAAATTTTTTTATTTTTTCAAAATATTCTGATGATTTATTAATTGATACAGAAATAGGAAAAATTCCAATAAATTGGAGGACATACAAGCTTAAAGAGTTATTTAATCATATAAAACCTGGTACAAATTATCAACCTAATCGTGTAGAAGAAGGAATTCCATTTTTAAATGTGAAAAATATTAATTCAGGGTTTATTGATTTATCAGATGTTAAATATATCTCTGTTGAAGATTTTAAAAAGGTTCATAAAACATGGGTTCCTGAAGAAAATGATATTTTAATATCAAGAATTGGAACATTAGGTTTAGTCACTGTAATTAATAAAGAGGATTTGCCACTTGCAGTACATTATAATTTTATTAATGTTAAATCAGATAAATTACCTCATCAATTTGTGTATTTTTTGTTTAAATCAAATAATTTTCAAAGAAAATATCAAACTATTAAGAAATATTCAGTCCAAGAATATGTAACAATTGATGATTTTTCAGAAATAGAAATAGCATCACCTAATGACTTAGATGAATTAAAATCAGTATTTGATTTATTTGTTAATCTTTTTGATAACATTCAGAAAAATATTTTAGAGATAAAAAAATTACAAAAATTAAGAGACACTTTACTTCCAAAATTAATGTCTGGTGAGATTGATGTCTCACAGATAAATTGTGATTTGAATTTAATAATTAAAAAAATCATATTAAAATTCATAAACCCTATTTTATGGAGAATTTTAATATGAAAACAAAAATTATATCAAAAATTCAAAATCAAATGAAACCTTTTTTAAACCAAGGACAATATTTAAAATTAACAAATAGTTTATTAAACTCATTTAAGGATATTGAAATATTGGACAATAATAATGACTCAAATGAATCAGACAACAATAAATTACTAACATCATTTTTATCTGCAAAACAAGTAGAAGGAAGATCCGAAAAAACATTAATCTATTATAAATCAACTCTAGAAAAAATGTTAGAAAAAATTAACAAACAAGTATACAACATCACCACCGATGATATAAGAAAATATTTATATGAACATAAACAAGAAAAAAACTCATCAAAAATTACAATAGATAATATAAGAAGAATATTTTCAAGTTTCTTTTCCTGGTTAGAAGATGAAGATTATATACTAAAAAATCCTGTAAGAAGAATACATAGAGTGAAAACAGGAAGAGTTGTAAAAGAAGTACTAACAGATGAAAACTTAGAAATATTAAGAGACCAATGCAAAGATATAAGAGATCTAGCACTGATAGAAATACTAATATCAACCGGAATAAGAGTAGGAGAACTAGTGAAATTAAATATTGATGATATAGATTTTTATGAAAGAGAATGTGTAGTGTTTGGAAAAGGAGAAAGTGAAAGAATCGTATACTTTGATGCACGAACAAAAATACATTTAATTGAATATTTAGAATCCAGAAACGATGAAAATCCAGCGCTTTTTGTATCATTAAATAAACCAAATAAACGACTCGGAATAAGTGGAGTGGAAACAAGACTAAGAGAACTAGGGAAAAAATGTAACATCCCTAAAGTACATCCTCATAAATTTAGAAGAACACTTGCTACAAATGCAATCGATAAAGGAATGCCTATAGAACAAGTACAAAAATTATTAGGACATGTTCAAATAGATACCACTATGCAATATGCTATGGTAAATCAAAGTAATGTAAAAATAGCTCATAGAAAATTTATTAGTTAAATAAAAAACTAAATTATTATCAATGAAACTTTATTAATGAATATAACTATTGTTATTAATAGATAATTATAATATAATTTATACTAAAAAGCAAAGTAAGAAATTTATTCTAAATCACAATTTATCTTGGATACATCAATCTCACCAGACATTAACTTAGGAAGTAATGTGTCTCTTAATTTTTGTAATTTATTAATTTCATTATAGCTATCTCTAATTTTTTCGATGATTGGAAAAACTAATTGATGAAATTCCTTTAAAACATTTTCTGGAGGAATAACAATATCCATATCTCCTAAACCATTATCCCAGACAGCATACGGCATTGTTGTTCCTTTTGAAGTATTTTGAGCATATTTTATAGTTTGTTCTAAATTACATAATAATAAAAGATAACTTAAATATTCTTCTTTCTTAGGTTTTAAAACAAAACAAGTTGATCGAGTAACTCCCCTGCATGGTGAAATAACAACTCTATGAAAATAAACTCTCATTGCTCCAATTAAAATATCATTTTTATCAAAAGTGATTAAACTGCTATTAGCTTCTTCATCAGATTTTAATTCAGATATACCTAATGAATTCATAGGTATAATATCAATTGGAAGATACGGCAAACCATTTGTTTCTGATGCTTTTATTGGATTTTTTGTTAAGATTAACAAATCGCTTAAAACTCCACATTCCCATCCTTCAGGAATCTCTCCTAAATCTGTCTGTGTAAATTTTAAATTACCAAATTTCTCAAAACTAATAAACCAATAACTGAAAATTGTATGAAGCAATTGTTCTAAATTATTATTTATTTCTTTGTTAATTTCAATTTTTTTATCAATGGCTGTTAAAATAGATAATATCTTTTTTTGATCAGAAGTGTTTTTAGGAACTGGTATTTCTAAGTTTCTTAAATCTTTTAATGGTAAAATTAATTGAGTTGTTCCTTTTGATAATGATTTTATAATTTGTTTTCCAATTGGAGAATTAAAATAATAATATAACCATAATGATTTAATTTTATCATTTGTTTTAAAGATTGCAACGCTACGTTGGAATGTGTAATTATCTTGATAATTTTTGATTATAGCAGTTCTGCCGATAGTCCCTGCAACAGTTAAAAGAACATCATAATTTTCTAATTTATAATTTTTGTGAATTTTATTAAAGTCATCTTCTGAGATAATTCTAGAATTATCTTTAATATGAACATTACCATCAAGAATATCCTTTGCACTTAATAAATATTTTCCAGTTTCTTGATTGGTATGTGTACCATGAGTTCCATCTGTAATGTAAGTACAATAATCCTCAGAAGAAATTAAATTAAATTCTAAACTCAAATTTATCTTTTAATTTTTAAAAAAAAAAATTCTAAACTTAAATTTAGAATTCAAATCCAATCTCCTTTAAACTTTGGCGAATTTTAGATTCAAGTTCATTAGATTCTTTAAATAATTCATCAAGCTCAGATGTTAAAGTTTTCATCTTCTCTTCAAAAGGAATACCATCATCTTCTTCTGGTTTAAAACCAACATACCTACCAGGAGTTAAGATAAAATCATGTTTTTTAATTTCATCTAAATCACTGACCTTACAGAATCCTTTTTCATCTTCTAAACTACCATCAACAAATTTATTATATGTTTCTGCAATTAAATTTATATCCTCATCTGTTAATTCTCTTAATTTACGAGAAACCATAGTTCCCATTTCACGAGCATCAATAAACAATGTTTTACCTTCTTGTTTTTTATCCTTATTTAAAAACCATAAACATACAGGAATTCCAGTAGTATAGAATAATTGTGTAGGTAATGCTATAATACATTCTACTAAATCATCTTCAACTATTTTTTGTCTGATTTTTCCTTCACCAGATGTAGTTGATGAAAGTGAACCATTAGCTAAAACCAGACCTATTTTACCTTTAGGAGATAAATGATGAATCATATGTTGCATCCATGCAAAGTTTGCATTTCCTTTAGGAGGAATACCATATTTCCATCGAACATCATCTTGTAAATTCTCTTGACCCCATTTTTTAAGGTTAAATGGAGGATTTGCCATTACATAATCTGCCTTTAAAGTAGGATGTAAATCATTTAAAAATGTATCTGCTTGATGCTCACCTAAATTTGCATCAATCCCCCTTATAGCTAAATTCATCTTAGCCATTTTCCAAGTTGTAGGATTAGATTCCTGTCCATATACAGAAATTTTATTAATATTTCCACTATGATTTTCTATGAAGTTTTTAGATTGTACAAACATTCCACCAGAACCACAACAAGGGTCATAAACACGACCATCATAAGGTTGAAGAACTGAAACTAATGTTTTTACAACACACGCAGGAGTATAAAATTCTCCTGCTTTTTTACCTTCTGTTTCTGCAAACATACTTAAACAGTATTCATAAGTACGTCCTAAAATATCTTTTTTATCTCCTTTTACAGACATCTGTACATTTGTAAAAATATCTATTACAGCACCTAGTTTCTTTTTATCAAGTTCTGGTCTTGAAAAATTTTTAGGTAAGATTCCTTTTAATGATTTGTTAGAATCTTCAATGGCTTTCATTGCTTTATCTATAGTTAAACCATTATCTTCTGAATTTGTTTTCTTAGCAATTTCACTCCAACGAGCTTCAGGTGGAACGAAAAATATATTTTTATATGTATACTCATCAATATCTTCTTCAAATCCTTCTCCTTCTTTAACTAGTTCCTGATACCGTTCTTCAAATTTATCTGATAAATATTTTAAAAAAATCAATCCAAGTACTACATGTTTATATTCTGCAGCATCCATTGAACCTCTTAGTTCATCTGCCGCCTCCCATATTTGTTTTTCAAAGCCTATTTCAGTTATATTATCTTTAGCCATATTATCACCTATATTGCTTCATCAGCCCATAACTCACATTGTTGTATAACTTTATCAAGTGCAAATTGCATTTCATTTGGAGGATAATCATATTTTTTCAGCAATCGTTTAATAGTTCTGCGCATATTTGCACGTGCAGATTCTTTTTTCTGCCAATCAATAGTCCTATTCTTTCTTAAAGATTCTGTTAACTCCTGAGTTATTTTGATTAATGTTTCATTATCATAAAATTCTGTAATGTTTTCAGGTAAAGAAATCGCATTATAGAAAGCTAATTCTTCTTCAGTTAAACCTAATTCTTCACCTTCTTCATGTGCATTTTTAACTAGTTTAGCAATTTTAATTAATTCATCTATAACCTCATCATTTGTAATATGTCCATTAACATAATTATTCATAGTTTCTTTTAATAACTCAGAAAATTCTTCTGATTTTACAACATTGGTTTTCTTATATCCTTTTACTTGCTCATTTAGCAATTTTTCAAGTATAGAAATAGTGAGGTTTGATGAGTCTAATTTGTGTATTTTTTCTAAAAAGTCAGGATCAAATAATGATACTTCATTACTTACATTAATAACATTAATAACCCCTGTACTTTTAATGGACTGATTTAATAAATTTGAAATCTGTTCATTAATCTCATGAATTGATAATGTTACATCAGAAGAAATTTTAACAATAACCGTTCTCACTGCTTCAAAAAAAGCATATTCAAATCTTTCATTTTCAGTGACAATACTTCTACATAAAGACAACCATTTTTTAAGTTTTAAGGATTCTTTTAAAAATGATTTTTTAACATTCTCTCTAGATACATCTTCCATGAAATTTACTCCACCAGAAATAACTTTTGATCTTTCTAAATCACTATCAGCGAAGAATTTAGAGTAATCATATCCATGGAATAAATCTTTACATATTTCCAATTTTTCTTGGAATTTAGGGTATGCTACATTATGAATATCCATATCCCCATAATTTTTATTATCTCTTTCAGTATATTCACTCATTGCTTTTTTAAGTTCAGAAGCAATTCCAATATAATCTACAATGAGTCCTCCTTCTTTTCCTTTAAAGACCCTATTTACTCTTGCTATAGCTTGCATTAAATTATGGCCTTTCATAGGCTTGTAAATGTACATCGTAGAAAGGGATGGAACATCAAATCCAGTAAGCCACATATCAACTACAATTGCAATTTTCATAGGATCTTCATCATCCTTAAATTTCTTTTCAAGATTTTTCTTATATGATTTATCCCCAATAATATTATACCATTGTTCAGGATCCTTATTAGACCCACTCATTACAACTTTAACTTTCTCATTCCAATCAGGACGTAACTCCAATAGTTTTTCATACATTTTTATTGCAATTGAACGTGAATAAGCAACAATCATAGCTTTCCCACTTAACTCTTGAGCACGATTATCTTCATAATGTGTCACAATATCATTACAAATATCATCAATAATTTCAGGAGCACCTAATAAAGATTCCATTTTACTTAATTCTCTTTTACTCCTTTCAATATTATATTCTTCAGCCTGTTGGCTTAATTCCCAATATTTATCATCAATCTGTTTTAAAATAGATTCATCTAACTTAATCTCTGCAATACGACTTTCATAACTTATAGGAACAGTAGCACCATCTTCAACAGATTGTGTCATATCATAAATATCAATATAATTTCCAAAGACCTCTATAGTACTTTTATCTTCTTTAGAAATTGGTGTACCTGTAAAGCCTATATATGTAGCATTTGGTAAGGCATTACGAATTTTACGTGCTGAACCAATCGTAATTTTACCAGTTTCAGGATTAACTTTCTCTTCAAGCCCATATTGACTACGATGAGCTTCATCAGAAATTACAATTACATCCTTTCTATCTGTTAATGAAGCATCATACTCATCAAATTTCTGCATAGTAGTGAAAAATATCCCATTAGCTTGCCTATCATTTAACAAATCTTTTAAGTTTTTCATACTTTTTGCTTGAACAGGAGTTTGTCTTAAAAAGTCACTACATTTTGCAAATTGTGAAAATAGCTGATCATCTAAATCATTACGATCAGTAATCACAACAAAAGTTGGACTTTCAAGGATTTGTTGAAGTTTATTAACATAAAAGACCATTGATAAACTTTTTCCACTACCCTGAGTATGCCAAAATACTCCAGCTTTACCATCCGTTTTAATCGCATCAAGTGTAGATTTAACAGCCTTATTAACAGCAAAATACTGATGATATGCACTAAGAATTTTAATCTTCTTAGAAGAATCATTAGAAAATAAAACAAAATTTTTCAATATATCAATAAATCTATTTCTTTCAAAAATACCCTCAAAGAAAGTGGTGAAATCTGCATATGCAGTTGTTTCATATCTTCCATCAGTAGTTTTCCATTCCATAAAACGATCTTCTGAAGATGTGATTGTTCCCGCTTTTGATTTAGATAAATCACTCATTACACAAAACGCATTATAATTAAAAAGAACAGGAATAACCTGCATATATTTTTTTAATTGATTATAAGCTTCAGAAGTATCTGTATCATCTCTTGAAGGTGATTTAAGTTCACAAACAACTAAAGGAAAACCATTAACAAAAACAACAACATCAGGCCTTTTTGTCTCTTTATCAATTACAGTCCACTGATTAATAACTGTAAAAATATTGGACTCTAAATTATCATAATCAATAAGTTTAACAATAGTAGATAATTCTTCACCATTTTCCCAATAATTAACAGAGACACCATTTTGAAGATAAGTCATAAATTTATCATTCTTCTCTTCTAAAGAACCAATACCCCAATCTTCAAGCATCTCAATAGCTTTATCAATAGCAACAGAACTTAAATCATTATTAATCTTATATAAATTTTCTAAGTCCCTTTTAAACAAAGGATTTTTATAGTCCCTTTCTATATCATAACCTTGATAAATATTATATCCCAACCTTTCAAATAATTCCAATATAGACTGTTCATAAGAATCCTCATTATAAATTGAAATAATTATCCCCCACAAAAATTAGTTAAAACAATTAATATACTATTTATAATAAGTTGTTATTATAGTTAATCAAGAATTAAAAATGCATTATTAAAAAGACAGCATAAAAGAAATTGCGAATAAAATATTTTAAATAGACTTTTCTATTTGTTTATAAATTTATTAAATCGAACATTGAAAAATCAGACCTTCCAAAAAACTTCAAGACACAGTATATGTTAAATGGAAATAAATTCTTCCATATGTTGATGAACAGAAAGTTGCTTATGAAATAGTAATGGATATGGCATGTGAAGTTATATTGATGATAAAAAACGTGTATTAATAGTTGAAGGAGGCCCAGGTACAGGTAAATCTGTAGTTGCAATAAACCTTTTAGTTGATTTATCAAGATTAAAATAATCCGTATAATTATGAGATAGTCTAAATTTAAAAAGAACTTCTTTTTTGAGTTCATAACACCTTTCTACATCCATACCATAATATTTTTTTTTTAAACTCATTTTCAGGAGAGAATGGTTTGATATCTAAAACACATTTTAAAAAAAAAGGTGCTAATTAAAAAGGTTTTAAATCAACACTTGAAATAGGATTGTAAGAGGTATGTTGTTTTAAAATATTATTTGAAAATTCAGAACCAAATTTTTGGCTTATAAATTTAGCTTATCTTGAAACTAAATTATCTAAATAATCATTATCTTCATAGCTAATCCCATGAGCTACGCATAATCCTTTAAAATAATTTTGCATAAGTACATGTAATCTATCTAAAATGAATTCCGGTTTTTCATTTCTAATAGATTGGGTAATATCTTTAATGAGATTATCTATTTTTTCTTCATTTGTATTACCAACAATTAAATAATCAGGATTTTGATATTTGTCTAAAATCTTTTTTTTGCTTTTTTGAGTTGTTTTTCATTAACATCATAATTTTCATAAGCCATATTTTCATCATATCAATTAATTCACTAAATACTCTTATTACATTGCTACAGATTTATAATGACAGAAATATATTAAAGTTTTTCCTTTTGAAGAACTTCCCATTTACTTAAATTAATTGAGACTCAAATTTAGAACATTAACTAACATAATAGTAAATTATTTGGATATATTAATTTAATTCTTATAATAATCTATTTAAATTAGAACGATATTCTTTGAACTTATCTAAAGAATCTCTAATCTGATTTTTAGTATTAATATATTCATAAGCTGATTCAGTATGATTCAACATATTTTTATACTTGTTCGCTTCTAAACCTATGCGTTCAGAATTAAATAATTTTTGAGAATGATAAGCTCTAGTTTTAATAATGGTCGGGTCAAAACAATTTAATGGAATATCGGTTTCATCGTAAGGATACATCTTTTTAATTTCTTCAATATCAGAGAATTTGTAATGACCGTAATCTTCAGTATTGAACAATCTAATATTCAAGTCATTGTCTGCTCTTTCTTTTAATTTTTTAGCAATATCCGGACGCATTTTTGATGGAATATGAGAATCACCCATCACATCAAAACCATAATTATAAACAGCAATGTCATTTCCTTTAATAATAGTTGATCCTTTACTGACTTTTCCTCTTTGAGTATTGCAAGAATATATAAAAGATTCGTTAGAAATATCCAATTCTAAAGTCTTGGTAATCATTTCCCTGATTTTGACTTTAAATGTTTTATGTATTCTTCCTTGAAAATCAAAAGCAAATGAAGTAATATCATTATCATAATAAAAATCAATTAAAAAACCAATTAAGGTTGAAGGCATTGTAGCAGGAACAACTCCAAGAATAGGCTTATTATTTAATCGATTAATCGAATCAATACATTTTTGCATAAACTCCACAAACAAATTAAAATCCGACATACCCTCATCACTTTTGAATAAACCTTGAACTAAAGGCAATGGAGTAATATCTGAATAAACATAAGAAATATTGCTTATAAAATCAATCTCATTATTTTTTGGTAATCTTAAATCCGGAAGTTGAATAAAACAAATATTAACTTCTTTATCTTTCTCTGTTTTATTCAAGGAAGTATTAATTGTTTGATAAATATTTGTTTCATCTTTTTCTCCAGAACAATATTTTTTGATATCTTCTATTTTCATTGTTTTGAATATTTCATTTACTCCTTTAACTCTATTGTCCATAGGAACATCTTGCCGTAGACTAGGCATATTAATTGCTTTTATTGGAGTTCTTAAAGTCTTATTATTAATTTTAAGTTTTTCAGAACGTATGAATAAATTTTCATCAATTTTCTGATGTGAAACTTGTACTTTAGGCATTAAATTCCTCCAAAATCTTATCTGAAATTCTAAATTCGGACTGTCTGATTTTTTCAATAAGTTCCTTAGGTTTTTCAATCAATCCTTTTTCTTTAAGAATCAATAATAATCCTATGGACCCTTTAACATTTAATCCTAATTTAAAAGCAATTTTTCTAGCATCTTTATCATCAAGGACACAATAATAATCTAATGATTGTTCCTTATATTTTAACGCTAGGCTCATTATACTTTTTTCACCCTTTCCTAAAAAGAAATACCTATTTTCAAATAAACTGTTTATTTTAGAATCTTTTTTAATAATTATTTCATTGTTGATTATTTTTTCGAGATTATAATTTTCATTGAATTTTGAAGGGTCACTTTTAATATAATACTCCTCTTCAACTTGAGGGGTGATGACCATAATTTCTCCTGTTTCGGAAAAAGTAATGATGAATTCGTATTCTGGAATATGTTCAAAAAATAAGATGAGGCTTGAAGTATCCATTAATTTCATATTAATAGCTCCACTTTTATATTTTTAGATTTTAACAAATTCATGAATTGACCATAATTTAATCCAGATATTTCTACGGCTTTCTCTAAACTAACCTTACCCTTCTCATATAATCCTAATGCTAGTTTTTCACGTTTAGCCCATATTTTATCTTTGATTAATGATTCTTCCGTCATTTCAGGAAAAGAGAAATATGTTAGTGCCAATAATTCATCATTAGTTATACCATGACATAATTCTTTCATTTCTGAGATTAAATCATAATCAAGATTTAATTGTTCTTGTTCTAAGAATTTTTTTCCATATTCTCCTATGCTGTATATAGTATTGTTGTCTTGACTTCTATGTTTAGCTGTGATGAGCTTCATTTGACTCATATCTTCTAGGTACCCCATTATTACATCACTGTTTGGACCATAATTGTCTGCTTCAAATTCAAATATTTTCTCTAATGAAGGAACATTTAGAGATATAAAAAATAATTCTTTCATTAAACGGGTTTTTCCATTAATAGGTTCTTGATTATTATCATATAAAAGGGATAATAAATATTGTTTTCCCAAATCATTTTTTAATTCATCAAATAATTTTTTCAGGACTATTTTTGGTATCATAAAAATTCCTCCATAAATTTATTTAACAAAAATTGGTATATATGTATATTTTTCAAATTTTTAATATATCTATATTTTTGTTTCCATTTTCGAAATTCTTAATTTGTAAGTTTTGTAAAATAATTTTTTAAGAATTAAAATAAAGGACTTGCCCAAATTAATTAATAAGATTTGGCTGTAAAAAGAGTATCCTCCCTATAATATTTTGAATGTTTAAAGATTTTATCTTTAGAGTACTATTGAATTGTTATATTAACTGTAAGATTACAACCCCCATATCCTCTATTTGACTTATAATTAATTATTACAATGTAGTTTCCAGATTTAAAATTAATACTTAGATTAACTTTAGCAGATTCATCACTTGTCCTATAATAAGTGCGATTATTTTTTTATAGAAATACACATAAAACACATAGCAGAATAAATTATCTACATTTATTTTTAAAAATAATAAAATATATAAAGTTTTTTATTAATTAAAGATTGATAAATTTAATTTAAGAAATAATATTAATTATTAATTAATATTTTAAAAATCAGAATTATTTTAATTAATTAAATTTTTTTAATAATGAAAATTATTTTAAAAATAAAATACATATTAAAAGAAAATTTATTCAAATATTTACTTATATTAACCATTTGACTGTGAACTGTCATAATTACTTAATAAAAACGTCGTTCGATTATCATAACGATTAATTGTTATATTTTTCTCCTCATCCTCATTAATATCCACATCTATGTTAATGTGAACATTTTCATCATCATAAGTTATATTAGAACTATTTAATGGAATATTAGTATTATTGCTAAGATTATAAAAATTTACTGGACTCCCCATGCTTATTTCGGGTGCAGCAATTAATAAGCCAAAAACAAACAGTGTTAAAATAAGTAAGAGAGTGAAAATATGGCATATTCCCCGTCAGATCCTAGTTTAATTCCACCATTGATTTTATTATATAACTTATAATAATCCTTTTTGATTGGGGAAAATAAAGGATAACCACTAGGATTTAATAAATCTAGAATAATGTGGGATAAAAAACCAGAAAATATTGCTAAACCAATTAAAAAATTAAAATACATGACCATTAAAGGAATAATTAAAATAAAAATACTATGTAACTGTCTGTGATGACCCTTAAAAAATCCATACTCCAGAGGATCTAATATTATTGAAGATATAATAACTAGTATAATGAATTTTATAAATTCAAAAAAATGATTAATGAAAATTAAATTAAAAGGTCTAAGTACAATAAATATCAAAAGTCCAATAATCAAACCTGCAACAATATGAGTTTTCTTTCGCATAATAAACCATCTTTCAAAGTTACTTTCTACAAAATTAAATTATATTTTTTTAAATGCGTAATTCTCATATTTATACCAGCTAGTAATAATCCATATTGTACCTAAAATAGTGAATGTATATTTAAAGTCAACTAAAAATCTGATGCTAAATATCCCATTCCTAAAATTATTGCAATGAATAAAAAATAAGGTTGTTTAATAGCAGTATATTTGAAATCTTGCTTATTAATCCAAAAAAATAAAGCAATATACCTTTCTCCACTTCCTGTGAAAACTCTGTTTCATAGGTGTTAGCTACAATATAAACATTTCTCATATGAACTAAAGTATAAAATAGTATATAACTATCATAACGTATAGAACTAAAATTATCAATCAACAATACTAAAGATCATCTTTTTTAAAAAAAAAAACATAATCTCAATCAATTAGATTATTCAAGACTCGAATCTAATATTAGATAATATACTTTATAAAACCTTAATTTATTTGTTACCTTCTG
>NZ_CAJOKH010000062.1 GCF_905235195.1 uncultured Methanobrevibacter sp.
TAAATAAAATTAAACAAGTACGAGAAGAAATACCTGTTTTAAAAAATCGACGTACTGATTTGTATGATATAATTGAAAAATAATCGTTAATATAATCTATAAAACATAAAACAAATTAATATAAAAATAGAAAATTAAGAAAATAAAATTAGATAAATATTAATCTAAGAATTTAATTTATCTAATCTTTTAATAAACCATTCTTCTTTACCCGGATTTAATTTAGATAAATTTTCAATAGCAAGATTTAATATGTTTACCTCATCATCATGCCTATTTAATTTCCTATAAAGAATAGCTGCTCTTTTATATGGTTCTGGACTTTTAGCCCCTTCTTTAGCATGAATTGAATACTCTTTTACAGCTGCTTCAGGATCAATTTTTTCTAAAGCTTTAATATCCTTCATAGGTTTTGCTTTAGAATGAGTTGGTTTTGCACCAGATTTCATCATTTTTTCTGCTTTTTTAATAGTTTTATTACAAGACTTTTTAAAGTCTTTATCTTTTTCCTTACGTCTAGCCTCTTTAATAAGTGCAATAGATTCAGGAGTTGCTAAATCACCTAATGCATAAATAGCATATAATCTAACACCCCAATCTTCATCATCTAAACCTTTTGCAATAGCATCCATCTGGTCTCTAGCTTGAAGTGAACCTAATCCCCTAATTGCAGTTTTTCTAACACCAAAATCTTCATCATCAACAGCACTTACAAGCACATCAATAGTTTTTTCACTATATGTTTCTTTAAGTGCAAAAGTTAGAAAACGTTTATCCTGACCAGATGCAGCATTAAATCTTTCAATTAATTTATCAATAGCAATATCACCCATTGTTCCAAGAATTTGTGCTGCACCAAATCTTACATTAGCATTTTCATCAGTGGTAGCTTCAATTAAAGGCTCAATTGCAGATTCATCTGTTACTCCTTCTAAACTTTTAATTGCATCTTTTCTTACCTGTACATCATCATCTTTAAGTTTTAAAATTGCATCATCAAAAATATATTTAGCCATAACTATTCCTCAAATAATTATTATAAAAAATAATTTAAAATAAACTATAATTCTATAAAATATAATTTATATCCATAATCAAATTAGAAATAATATACTATAATTATTAGTAACATTTAATAATTTACATAAGTATTTTGTTTTCTTATTATATTAGTTTTCCTCATATATAAAAAAAATTCTAAAAAATTAAAAATAATTATTAAATCATGAAAATTTAATCATATTTTATAATAAAAAAATCATATTTAATATAAATAATATTATAAATATATGAATGAAATTTAAAATAAAAAATATAATTATAAAATAAATAAATATTTAAAATCTAATTAATAGAGACTAAGTATTTAGAATCTAATTAATAAGGACAAAAATATGTTAGATGGAAATACAAGAGAAGAAAATATTGTTAAAACAAGTATTGTTGGAATAATTGTAAATGTAATACTTACTCTATTTAAGATAGCTGTCGGAGTTGTAAGTGGAAGTATTGCAATTATTTTAGATGGTGTAAACAACTTAAGTGATGCATTAAGTAGTGTAATTACCATTATTGGAATGTATTTATCATCAAAGCCCCCTAATCGTAAACATCCATATGGATATGGAAGAATAGAATATTTTACAGCCCTAATTATAGCAGCAATAATTATCAGTGCAGGAGTAGAATCATTTATAGAATCTACACATAAAATTATGCACCCAACAGATGTTAACTACTCTTTTATTGTATTTGTAATAATGATTGTTGCAATAATAGTAAAACTTTTGCTTGGAAGATATACAATTAAAAAAGGGGAGGAAAATAATTCTGACAGTTTAATAAATAGTGGTAAAGATGCAAGTTTGGATGCGATAGTTACAATTGCTACCCTTATATCTGCAATAATATTTACAATATTCCACATTAATTTAGATGGAATATTAGGAGCTATAATTGGTCTTGTAATTATAAAAGCAGGTATTGAAATGATACTTGATTCTTTAGGTGAAATATTAGGTAAAAGAGTTGATAAAGAGTTAAGTGAAAATATTCATAAAGATGTTGAAAAATTTGATAATGTTAAAGGAGCATATGATTTAATTTTAAATAACTATGGACCTGAAAACTATATTGGAAGTATAAATATTGGAGTTGATGAAAGTTTAAGTGGAAGAGAAATCTATAAGCTTTCACGAGAAATTCAAGGAGAAATATTAAAAAAATATGGAATTATTTTAACAATAGGGATATATGCTACAAACTCTAAAGATCCTGAAATAGAAAAAATAATTAGTTCTTTAAATGAAATTTGTTTAAATAAAAAGAATATACATCAAATCCATGGAGTTTATGTTGATAAAGAATCTAAAATTATTCAATTTGATATTGTTGTAGATTTTGATATAGAGGACACCAAACAATATAAAGAAAACCTAACCAAAGAGCTTCAAAATGAATTTAAAGATTATAATATTAGTATACTCATTGATAGAAGCATTAGTGATATAATTTAAATTAAATCATAAATGTTATATTGTGGTTGAGTATTAAATATTAAAAGTTAATTTAATAGAATAATTAAAATTTTGAAATAATTTTTTTAAAATAGGTGATGCAATGAAGTTTTTAGTTGTATATTATTCAAGAACAAATGTTACAAAAAAAATTGCAGAAGAAATTGCAAATGAATTAAACTGCGATATAGAAGAAATTAAACCTAAAGTAAATTATAATGGAAAAACAGGTTATGTACGTGGGGGAAAAGATGCAATGAGTGAAAAAATCATTGAATTAGAAGAATTTAAATATAACCCTGCAGATTATGATATTGTTTATTTAGGTGTTCCCGTATGGGTAGGTAAATCAGCAAACCCTATGATTTCCTATATAAAAGAAAATGCAAATAGTTTTGATGAAGTTAAATTTTTTGTAACTGCTGGAGCAACTGGATTTGATAAAACATTCAAACAATTAGAAGAATATGTAGGAAAACCACCTTTAAAAACTTTAACCCTTACTACAAAAGAAGTTAAACGTGATACATATAGAGAAAAACTAGATATATTTTTAGAATAAAAAAATAAAAAAATAAACAAAAATATTCTAGAAAAAAGAAAAAAAGAATTGTTTTTAATTAAAATAAAACATTAATTAAATAAAAAAGGTGAAAAAATGTCAATTTATGATTTTGAAGTGAAAAACACTGATGGTGAAATGGTTTCATTAAATGAATATAAAGGAAAAGTATTATTAATTGTTAATTCTGCTACAAAATGCGGATTTACGCCACAATACAATGAATTAACTGAAATTTATAATGAGTTTAAAGATGATGGATTTACTATCCTTGATTTTCCATGTAACCAATTTAATAAACAAGCACCAGGTACTGGAGCAGAAATTGCAGAAACCTGTAGAGCAACATTCCTTGTTCAATACCCTATCTTTGAAAAGATTGATGTTAATGGTGAAAATGAAGATCCATTATACACTTATCTTAAAGAAGAACAACCTTTTGTAGATATTACCGGTAAAGGTGCTAGAAAATTAAAAATGGTTGTTAAATTAACCGACAGACATTATAAAGACAATAATAATATTAAATGGAATTTTACAAAATTTTTAGTTGACCGTGAAGGTAATGTTGTTAGAAGATTTGAACCAACTGAAAGTTTAGATGATGTAAAAGCAAAAATTAAAGAATTATTATAATTTTTTATCCCATCATCATCAATTTTAAAAAAAATCGTAATTATTGTTGATTTACTATTTTTTATAGAGAAAAATAAGAAAAAATAAAAAAAATATGGGTGGGAACTACTAGATTCTAATTGATTAAAATGATAAAAAAGCAGAAAAAGGAATATTCAAAAGAAGAAATATTTAATATACTCCATCCATGGGTTAAGGATTGGTTTAGTGATAACTTTGAAGATTTTACCCCTTCACAGAAAATGTCCATACCTGAAATCCATAAACAAAATAATATTCTTATATCCTCACCAACAGGAAGTGGAAAAACATTAACTGCCTTTTTATCAATTATCTCTGAGCTATGTACTTTAAGTGAAAATGATCAACTGGAAGATAAAGTGTACTGTATTTACATATCCCCTCTTAAAGCATTAGATAATGATATAGAAAGAAATCTAGATATCCCCCTAAAAGAGATTGAAAAGATTGGAAAAAAAGAGTTAAACATAAGAAAAGCTGTTAGAACAGGAGACACCACTAATTATCAACGTCAAAAAATGCTTAAAAAACCACCACATATTCTTATTACAACACCTGAAACTTTAGCAATACTTCTTGTTGCTCCAAAATTTAGAGAAAAGTTATCTAATGTTAAATATGTAATAATTGACGAAATACATTCTCTTGCAAATAATAAAAGAGGAACACATCTTTCATTGTCTCTTGAAAGATTAAATGCTTTAGTTGGAGGTTTTGTGCGCATAGGATTATCTGCAACAGTATCACCAATAACTGAAGTTGCCCGCTTTCTTGTAGGTAATGAATATGGTATAGAGAGAAACTGTAAAATTGTAAATATAGATTACCAGAAAGAATTAGATCTAAAAGTTATAAGTCCTGTTAGTGATATTGTTATTGCAGATAGTGAAGATACTCGTATGGGAATGTATGAACTAGTAGATGATCTGATTCAAAGCCATAACACTACACTTATTTTTACTAATACTCGTAGTGGAACTGAAAGTTTTGTATATAATCTAAAAAAATACTTTCCAAGCCATTACAATGAAGATAATATTATGGCTCACCATTCTTCACTTTCAAAACAAATGCGTCTTGAATGTGAAAATAATCTTAAAATTGGAAAATTAAAAGCAGTTGTATCAAGTACATCACTAGAACTTGGAATTGATATTGGTTATATAGACCTTGTAATATTAATTAACTCACCTAAATCTGTTTCTCGTGCCCTACAGAGAATAGGTAGAAGTGGCCATAGACTAAATGAAAAATCAAAGGGAAGAATAATAGTAACAAATCGTGACGATTTAATTGAATGTAGTGTACTTTTAAAAGATGCTATTGAAGGTAAAATTGATAGAATACATATCCCATGTGATTGTTTAGATGTTTTAGCCCAACATTTATACGGCATGTCTATTGAAAACACACAGGAAATAGATTATACATATGACATCATACGTAAAAGTTATTGCTATAAAGACCTAACAAGAGACGATTACAAAGATGTATTAAGTTATCTTGCAGGAGAATATTCTGCTCTTGAAGAGAGATATATTTATCCTAAAATATGGATAGATTATAAAGATAATACCTTTGGAAAACGTGGAAAAATGGCAAGGGTTTTATACTCTACTAATATTGGAACTATACCTGATAGATCAGGAATCCTTGTTAAATGTGATGGAGAAGTTGTTGGAAGAGTAGAAGACACTTTCTTAGACCAGCTTAAAAGTGGAGATACCTTTGTTCTTGGAGGAGTAACTTTTAGATATAAATATTCAAAAGGAACAGTTGCCTTTGTATCCCCTGCAGGAGGTCCGCCAACAATACCTCAATGGTTTTCAGGACAGTTACCCCTTAGTTACGATTTAGCCCTAGATATTCAGAAATTTAGGGCAAATATGGAATTAAAATTTAGATATAGTACTGGAAAAGATGATGTTTTAGAATATATTAATAATTACTTGTATGTAGATGGTTTTGCAGCTAACTCTATCTACGAATATTTTAATGAACAATACTTATATGCCCAAATACCTTCCTATAAAAAAATAGTAATCGAATATTATAAAGGCTATGGAGGAAAACGTTTTGTAATATTCCACAGTTTATTTGGAAGACAAGTAAATGATGCATTATCTCGTGCAGTAGCATATATTGCATCTACACTTTACAATACAAACATAACCCTATCCATATCAGATAATGGATTTTATTTAAGTGCAGATGATGGAAAAATTGGAGGTCTTGAATCATTTAAAAAACTAAACAGCACTAATTTTGAAAATATTTTACTTAAATCATTGGAAAAAACTGAAATTTTAGCTCATCGTTTTAGAGATTGTGCTGGGCGAAGTTTAATGACAATACGAAATTACAAGGGAGAAAGTAAATCCGTGGGCGTACAACAGGTTAGAGCTAAAATATTACTTAAATATGTTCAAGAAATGGATAAGAATTTTCCAATACTAAAAGAAGCAAGGAGAGAATCAAGTGAAGATTATATGGACATGAAAAATGCTTTAGAAGTAATAAAAGCTGTTGAAAACGAAGATATTGAACTTAAAACTATAAATACAGTTATACCCACTCCTTTTGCATTCAACCTAGTTTCACAAGGTTATCTAGATGTGCTTAATAAAAATGACAAAGCAGAATTTTCAAAAAGAATGCATAAGGCCATATTAGATGAAATAAAAGATAAATTAAAAAATGAATATTGATCGTTTTTAAAAATAAAACTAAAAAACCACTTGAAATTGAAAAAAAAACAATTTTAAAACAAAATATTCTAAAAAAATAAAATAAACTACTTTTAAAAAGTTTCATCCTAAAATTATAAAAAAATAGTCAAAAATAAGAAAAGTGAAAAAAATTAGTAAGCTAAAAAATAAAAAAAATTGGAGATTATTTAGCATTCTCCAATTCACCAGATATAAAAGTTTCATAACCTTTAAGGTCCATTAAACCATGACCTGAGAAATTAACAACAATAGTTTTTTCCTCACCAGTTTCTTTACATTTAAGAGCCTGATCAATTGTTGCTTTAATAGCATGACATGTCTCAGGTGCAGGAATAACACCTTCACAATTAGCGAATAATTGACCTGCCCTAAATACATCCTCTTGATGAACTGTTACAGGATTAATATAACCTTCATGAGTTAAAAGAGATACCTGTGTATTCATACCATGGTATCTAAGTCCACCAGCATGAACTGAAGGTGCAACAAAATTATGACCTAATGTATACATTTTTAAAAGTGGTGTGTATCCAACATTATCACCAAAGTCATAAGAATATTCTCCTTGAGTTAATGTAGGACATGCAGATGGTTCAACAGCAATAAATTCAGTATCAGTATTTCCTTTAATTTTATCTTTTAAAAATGGGAATAATGAACCTCCAAAATTACTTCCACCACCAACACAAGCAATCATAGTATCTGGTTCTTCTTCAGCAACTTCTAATTGTGTTTGGATTTCCTGACCAATAACTGTTTGGTGTAAAATTACATGATTTAATACACTACCTAATGTATATCTTACCTTATCATCAGATAATGCATCTTCAACAGCTTCAGATATAGCCATACCTAGAGAACCTGGCGTATTAGGATCTTCTTTTAAGAATGATTTCCCAACCTCAGTATTTTCACTTGGAGAAGAATATAAGGTTGAATTATATACTTGCATTACCCCTTTTCTAAACGGTTTTTGTTCATATGAAATTCTAACCATATAAACAGTACAATCAATTCCCATTAAAGAAGATGCAAGAGACAGTGCAGTACCCCATTGGCCTGCACCAGTTTCAGTAGTTACTCTTTCAATACCTTGTTTTTTTGCATAATATGCTTGTGCAATAGCACTGTTTAATTTATGACTACCTGTTGGAGAAGTGTCTTCTCTTTTATAATAAATTTTTGCAGGAGTATTTAATTTCTCCTCTAAGCCTCTTGCTCGATATAATGGCGTGGGCCGGCCAATTCTTTGGTATAACTCCCTTACTTCTTTTGGAATTGTAATATATCTTTCAGTGGAAAACTCTTGATTTAAACATTCTTCAACAAATATATCAGGTAAAGTACTTATTTGATCTTTACCTTCACTATTTTTAGGAGCTGGAAGTTCTACAGGTAAATCAGCATTAATATTATACCATTTTTTAGGTACATCTTCACTAGATAATTCTATTCTATACATTTTATCACCATATTAATTTTTTAAAAAAATTTTTGTAAACTTTAAAAATTTATTATAAGAAATAAATTTATACAATTATTATGTATGATGTACTATTTAAACCTTTATTGTACAAAAATGTACAATTAAATTATTAGTATAAAAGTACATCACTATCAAAAATTCATTATTAACATTGAGTAAAAAAAGAATAATAAAAAGAGGGAAAAATTAAAAAGAATATGAAAATCTAAGAGTATTAATAATATTAGTATATAACATAGTTTAGGGGCCTGAAATCTTCTGAATAAAATTCGGGCTGAAATCTCTTATTTTTTATATTTATCATATTCATTTATAATTGTTTGTAAAAATACAATTTA
>NZ_CAJOKH010000063.1 GCF_905235195.1 uncultured Methanobrevibacter sp.
TTATGAAAACACCATTATAAAATAAAATTAAATTAATTGAATTTAGTAAAAATAAGAGTTTTGTGCAAGTTTCTCGTACAAAATAATCTAGCACCCTATTATAATATAAAATCTTGATTAAAAGATAAAAAATATTTGAATAAATTTTAAACTATAAATAAGAATAGGCATTCCACGTAATTGAAAATCCATCACACTTAGACTCTAAATTATTTGCAAGACTATTCAATAAAATCATTTCATTATGATTAGAAGATAAATGATAAACAGTCCGATTATTTTCCTCTACAACAGTTAAAACACCATAATCATCCAAATTAATTGAATCATGGGGATTTATAATATTAACCTCATAATATCCAGTTTGTGCCATTGCAAATATAAGTGAAAATCTAATTACAATTATTAATATTAAAATTAAATGAGGAAGCAATATTTTAATTAATTGTTTAGTATTAAAATCAGTTTTACTCGTTTTAAAAACATTTGACAGATTTTTACTATGCCTAGAAATAATTGATGTAATGCCCTCAGGTTTATCATCTTTAATATTATCATTATAATAATCACTATTAAATCGAGAGTGTTTATCCAATAAAAATCCATTAAATAATATTACAAGACATCCATATACTCCACCAACACCAGGTGTTGAAAATATTCCTCCATCCATTATACCGATTATTCCACAGCTAAAAAAGAATATTGTTAAAAAACGAATAAACATACTACGATTTTCACATGCTTTAACCATAGTAATAAATAAAAGTACCATTAAAATAAATGAAAATTTAACAAAATTTGGAATATAAGGCTCTAAACTATTACCTAAATGAATACCCGCAGGAATATTAGGTATGATTACAGATACAATAAATCCAAAAACTGATTTAAACACATGAGAATGCATTATACTTGTAGAAGTCATTGAAGGATCAATAACCACAAATGTAGAGTTGATAGGAAAATTTAATTTTAATCTAATATATATTTCAGTAATTATAGCTATTAATCCAATAATAATCAGTAGTGTAAAGGTTAATTTAAGATAAAAATCATTTGATTTATTTAAAATATTTAATTTATGTCTTTCACAGAATCTGGATAAAATTAAAAATAGACCAAATATTCCAAAGAACAAAACATCTTTACCTTTTGATGAACCCATTAAAATTATCTGGAAGAATGGACGAACAAGCATATCTAAAAAGCTTGTAAAGTATAATGAACAAGCGATTATTATTAGTATTGTCCCGCAAAGATAATATTTATCTATTTTCATTTTTATCAACCATAAATTTATGAATACTTTTATAAACAGTATTTTATATTTTTTATACCCCATTTATTTGAATATTTTTTGATATTTAATCCAAGTCAATTCAAAATTATACAGTAGTAAACATCTAATATAATATTAAATACTTATATAATAATAAAATTTTGATTTAATATAAATATTTAATATAAATTTTAAATAAAATAATTAGCTTTAAATTTATTAAAATATCAGTATTGTATTTAAAATAAATTTTAAATAAAAAAATTAACCTTAAATTGATTAAAAAATTTGTTTTATATTTAAAATAAATAAAAAATAATAAATAAGTTTAATTAATTAAAAATAATGTACTAAAAGATGTAATATATGATAAATAAAAAAAATAATATAATAAAAAGTAATTAAAAGTGATAAAAATTAATGAAAAATAATAAAAAGTTATAAAAAGTTATAAAAAGTAATTAAAACTAATTAAAAGTAATGAAAAATACTAAAAAGTTATGAGAACTAATAAAAAGTAATTAATACTAATAAAAAATAAAAAAAAGTAAATAACCTAAAAAAATAGTAAAAAACTAATAATAAAAATAAAAAAAGAGATTAATAAAATAATACTTAATTAATCTTGTTTTAAATTATTAGAATTATAAAGTTACACCCATTTCTAATTGTTCAGTTAACTCTTTATATCTATTTCTGATTGTAACTTCAGTAACCCCTGCAATTTCTGCAACATCTCTTTGAGTTTTTCTCTCACCTAAAAGAACAGATGCAATATATAATGCCGCAGCTGCTACTCCAGTTGGACCTCTACCAGAAGTCAATCCTTTATCCATAGCCTTATTAATAATATCTATAGCTTTAGATTGGACTTCACCAGATAAACCTAGTTCACTTGCAAATCTAGGAACATAATCAACAGGTGAAGTAGGAGGTAATTTAATATTTAATTCACGAGTTAAAAATCTGTAAGTCCTACCAACTTCTTTTTTAGTTACACGAGAAACCTCAGCAATTTCATCTAAAGTACGAGGAACTTTACATCTTCTACAAGCCGCATATAATGAAGCAGCAACAACACCTTCAATACTTCTTCCACGAATAAGTTTATTTTCAACTGCACTCCTATAAACAACAGATGCAGATTCCCTTACACTTCTTGGAAGACCTAATCTTGAAGAGTCACGATCCAATTCACTTAAAGCAAATGCAAGATTCCTTTCAGTTGCACCAGAAATTCTGATTTTTCTTTGCCATTTTCTTAAACGGTACCATTGAGCTCTGTTTCTTGCAGGAATATCTCTACCATAAATATCCTTATTCCTCCAATCAATCATAGTACTTAAACCTTTATCGTGAATAGTGTAAGTAATTGGAGCACCAACACGAGTCCTTTTATCTCTTTGTTCATGGTCAAATGCTCTCCATTCTGGCCCCATATCTACAAGGTTTTCATCTATAACCAGACCACAATTAGCACAAACAACTTCTGCTCTTTCATAATCTCCGATTAATTGGTCAGAACCACATTCAGGACAACATGTTTGTCTATCTATATTAAATACATCATGTTGCATTTGTTCTTTTTCAGTAGTTGTATCATCAACCACTCCAGATTTAGAGATCTGTTTTGATCTTCTAGTTCTGTTAATTCTTTCTTTTAATTCTTCTTCTTCCGTGGTTTTTCCCCCGTTTACGTTTTTTATCAGTAGAAACAAATAATTTTTCACCTTGATTTTTCATGATTTTTTCTTTATTTGTAGATTTGAAAAGGTTTATTGATATATAAGGAGATTTTGTTGGTCCAAATACCGTATTAATTTTTCCTATTTTCTTCTTTTTAGAATCAAATACTATAGCTCCAGCGATTGGAGTTTGCTTACCTTTTGCTATTAATTTACCAGATTTTGCTATATGTAAACTATTACCTAAAATTTTCATAAAAAATCAGTCAAAAAATATCAATCACTTAATAATTTTAAGTTATTTATTATTATATATAAATATTTCGATACTTTTATATATAAAAAATAGTACCTATTTAAATAAATTACTATTTGAATTAAAAGGAACATTTAGATTATATACTAATATATTAGACTCATTTAAGTTAAAATTTAAAATATTAACATGTGGTATATTTTAAGGAACATATATTATATTAAGAGTCATGGATGATATAAAATAGAAAATAAATACTATTTTTCATTTCCCCAACGAAAAAAATTATTAAAAAAAAATGAGGAAATTTAAGAAATCATAAAATGCAAGCTTAGAATATCGGAAATTTGCAAAAACTTAAAGGTAGAGAGAAAAAATCCATAAAAGTGATAAAAGAATTAAATGAAATTTAAAATAGACTTATAACTTTATAATCCTATTTTATTGATAATAAATCTTTAATTTAAAATTAAAATGGATTTATAACATTAATAAACATTTTTTTTATTAATATAAACCTTTATAAAAATCCAATGCCTTGAATTAAAGTAATTCTTAAAACATTAGACTATATTTAAAATTTTATCAAATCCTGCTATGAAAAGAATCTCTTTTATAGAGTCACTGACTTTAATAATTAATGGAATATTTTGAGGATTTAATTTTTCCCCACAAACAATTAAAACTCTTAGACCTGCCTTGAAATATAACATAAATGTTATTTATAGTAATTTCCTTTAAAACAAATACAATTAAAGTATCCAATTTACTTAATTCTGGTATTAATCTTATTGATTTCATTTTATCTTGAATGTTAAAAACTTAAATTATACTTACATATATTTCTTTATTAAGTTTTAATATTTTCAATTTAATTTTATAAATCCCATTATTCCTTGGAAAATTTGAAAAAAAATTAGTGTAAAAAAAAGTATCTTTTGATTTTATGTAAATTTTAGTGCAAATAATTAGGATGTTTATAATTTGAGATTTTCCTCAATAATTTTCAATACTAAATTAAATAAACTAAATAATTTAAAATCAGCACTTGATTAATTATGGAAATATAATTTAACTTATAAATTAATCGAATTAGCTCAAAAATTATTTTAATTTTTATCATAAATATTTTATAAAATCAAATTATTTTCTCTAAACATAAATTTAATTTCTAAAAAAAATACATAACAATGCTATAATTAAAATTTTCCCATAATTTAAAAATTAAACTATTTAATGAATAAAAATGGTTATAGTAAACTTTATATACTTTTAAAAATTAAAACTTTATTATAACTTATAAGGTTAAAACACAAATAAAAGGTGAAAAATTATGAATATTGGAGAAATTATTAGTGATGCTTTATCCTACCCATTCCAAAATATGAAAGCACTATTAATCTATGCAATTATAGGAGTTATTGGTGGAATTATAGGAGGAGCAAGTTTAGTAGGTATTGTAGCTAGTATAGGTACAACAGGTGTTAAGGGTATGCTTGCTGCAGCAGGTACTGTTGGATTTATTGTTATGATTATACTATTCTTATTAATTGAGGGATATGGTTTAGACATTATAAAATATGGTATTGAAAAAAGAAGTGATGGTCCTTCTGTAGATTTCGGAAGACAAATTGTAAATGCATTAAAATTAATAGTTGTAGGTATTATTTATTACATTATACCTGTAATTCTTATGTATTTATTAAGTTTAATATTCCAAGGTTGGCTAACCGCTACACTCAGTATACTTATATTTATCATATTTGCATTAGCTAACTTTATGGCTAAATGTAGATTAGCACATTATGACAGTTTAGGAGAAGCTTTTGCTATTAGTGAAGTAATAGGCGATATATCCAGAGTAGGTTTAGGTAAACTCATTGCAACAGTTATTGTCATTGTTATTATGATAATAATCATGTGTATACTTATAGGATTTTTAAGCGTTATACCTATTATTGGAAATATCATATTAGGTCTTGGTTCTGTTTATATAGCATTCTTCTATAACAGAGCTGTTGGTTTATTATACTCTGATGCATAATTAAACCACTTCTTTTTTTCTTTTTTTTACAAATAAAATTATTAACTGCTTTTTTTAGAAAATAAATTTATTTTATTAAATTGTTTTAAATTCCATCAAAATTATAAAACCTATTTTATTCAAGTATTTACTTTATTTACTTTATTGACTTTATTCAACTCTAAATCATATGAAATATTTTATAATCCATAAAGTGTAAAAATAGATTATAATATCTTAATTTTCAAATTGATAATATGAAAAAATAAACAAAAAAATAAAATTAATATATATCAAAGTTTTTATTATAAAGAAATAATAACATTAAATTCTATAATTTAAAAAAAAGTAAGTATATTTTCTCTTCTTTTTTATGGCAAATATGAGTTAAAAATATATTGGAATGGTATTATGAAAAAAACAAAAATTATATGTAGTATAGGTCCAGTTAGTGATTCTGTTGATGTTATGAGTAAAATGGTCGAAAATGGTATGGATTGTGCACGTATTAACCTTAGTCATGCCGAGAAAGACGAGATATTAAAAACAATTGAGGTTATAAGAGAAGTACGTAAAAAATGTAATGTGCCAGTAGCAATAATGTATGATACTAAAGGACCAGAGTTTAGAACCTTAAAATTTAAAGATGAAGAAATAAGTCTTAAAAAAGGAGATACTATTAAGATGAGTAAAACTTGCATACTTGGTAATAAAGAAGAATTTGGAGTGAACCATAGTGATGCAATTGACTTTATAAAAATAGGAGACAAAGTACTTATAGACAATGCATTATTTGAACTCGAAGTTGTTGATAAGAAAAAGGACCATATTGTACTAAAAGCTTTAGGTGATGGAAAAATCCAAGACAATAAAACAATTAATGTTCCAGGAGTCAATTTAGAATTAGATTTTATAAGTGAAGTCGATAAAAAAGATATTACCTTTGCAGCACAACATTCCTGTGACTATTTAGCATTATCCTTTGTAAATTCCCGAGAAGATGTAATTGCTGCCCGTAAAATAATTGAAGAAGCGGGAGGAGATGCCTGTATTATCTCAAAAATTGAAAGTCAACAAGGTATTGAAAATATCGATGAAATAATCGTAGAATCTGATGGAATTATGGTAGCTCGTGGAGATCTAGGAGTAAATGTTCCATTAGAAAAATTACCTACTCTTCAAAAGACAATTATTGAAAAATGTCGCCAAAAAGGCAAGTTTGCTATTGTTGCAACAGAAATGTTGGCTTCTATGTATGAAAATCCTAGACCAACAAGAGCAGAAGTATCAGATATAGCTAATGCAATTTTAGATGGAACTGATTGTTTAATGTTATCTGGAGAAACTACTGTTGGAAAGTATCCAGTACAATCAGTAGAGATAATGGATAAAATAAGTAAATACATAGAATCAACAGTTGACTATACAAAACATATCACATATAAAGGAAGAATCGGCATTAGTGATACAATTGCCAAATTGGTTGTAGATGCTATTGAATACGGAAATATAAAATTAATAGTTACAACTACCATGACCGGTTTTACCGCACGTAAGATTAGTAATTTAAGACCAAACTCAATTATTTTAGCTTGTTGTCCATCAAAACATATTGCAGAAAAGGTTGTTTTAAACTTTGGAGTTAAACCTGTAATAACAGAGATATATGAAAGTACTGACGATATGGTTGAAAATGCAAAAAAAATAGCTATAAAAGAATTCAATTTAAATAAGGGAGATTTAATTGTAGTTACAGGAGGATTACCATTAGGAAAAGCAAACAAGACTAATTATCTAAAAATTATAGAAATATAATCCTAATATTATATAATTTATTTACATTTAGTTGTTTAGCAAATTTAAATCATTTATAAAAAGTATAATAAAAGTTTAGTAATTTACTATAAATTATTAAATACTATTTATTCTCCTTAGCCTTATCATAAATATCCTTAACAGTTTCCATATCCACACTAGTATATATCTGTGTAGTAGACAAACTTGCATGGCCTAAAAGTTGTTGAATAATCCTAATATCCACACCATGTTTTAATAGATGTGTTGCAAAAGAATGTCTTAAAATGTGGGGTGTAACCTTTTTCTTAATTCCTGCACGTTCTGCATATTTTTTAATCATAATCTCAACATAACGGGAAGATAATTTATTGCCATTTTTATTATATATTAAGAGATCATTAGATACATCTCTAAAAGCATTATATTCATTTAACAAATCTAAGGCTTCCTCATCAAATAAAACAATTCTGTCTTTATCTCCTTTTCCACGTATCCTCATAGTACGAGTTTTAAAATCTATATCATTCATTTTTAAATTTAAAAGTTCGCTGATACGTAATCCTGAAGAATATAAAAGGGTTAAAATTATTTTATTTCTCAATTTTGTAAATCTTTGCATTTCTGTATTTTCTTTATCCTCCTCAACGGATGCAATAAGTGATTGAACTTCATATTCATTTAAAGACTTTGGAAGAGATTTAGTACGTTTAGGAGTTTCAACTTCACTTAAAAAATAAATATTATTAAATTCCAAGAATTTTTTTAAACTTACTGTTACAAGATAAATATAATTTTGAGAAACATCTTTTTCTCTTTTTAAATATTGAATATATCTTTTAAATGATCTAAGGAATTTACGACCATCAGATAAATCATTTTCACCTTGTAAGAATTCTAAAAAAGAGTTAATTATAGCATTATATGTTTTAATCGTATTTTGCGAATAATTTCTAATTTCTAAATCTATAATATACTCTTCACACATATCCTCAAAATCAAATATTTCAAGTATGCTTATTTTTTCACCATCCTCATTATATTGAGGCAGAGAAACAGTAGAACTATTATTCTGTTCATTGAAAATATTATTTTGATTCTGATTTAGAAAATCTGCCATATAACCACTATAATTGAATTATTTAAAAAAATTTAAATGACTTAGTTCGTTATACCAAAATATATTTTTATTATATTTAATACTTTTTTTTTTTATTTTAGTGAAAACTTCTAGATAAAAGTTAAAAAAAAACATTTAAAAAATAGTTAAAAAAGAAGAAATACAACAGATATTATTAAAAAATAGAAGTTGAAATAGAAAATTTCTTAAATCATAAAAAAAGATAAATAAGGAAAAAAATCCTTATTTAATGTAAAGTTATAATTTTTAAGTCACGTGGTTTTTTCACGATATTAATTGCCTTAAATGCTACAAGGTTTTTAATGCCTTTATTGTAAGAAGCATCAACTAATCTTTGTGATATGATTCCATCAAAAACAATGGTTTGTGCATTATCTTCAACATTTTGAACCTCATCAAATAAAGATTCAACATCTACTTCTTTCATAAGGTTTAATGCATTATCTAAGATTTCTCCAGTGCCAGTACCTTCAATTTCTTTAAGCATATCCTTCATTAAACTAACTTCATCATCATCTTCTTCAATAGGAATTGGTGGCTCTTCAACAAATCCTCCAGCATCATAATTATCATAAGTATCATAACGACGAGATGATTTGTTAATACGTTTGTTAGAATTATCATGGCCACGTTTAAGAGATTTTTTAGGATTTTTGGATCTTGGAATTTCTTGATTTGAAAATATATTAGTTGTTGATAAGAATTGTTCAAGGGGAGCTTTGTCTCTTAAAGCATTAATTACATCATCTTTTTCAAGATCTTCAACTTCTTTTCCAACAGGAGCACGAGTAACATAATCAACATCCCCTACTTGAATAAGTTCTTTTAATATAAGTTCTCCACCACGATCACCATCAACAAATGCAGTTACAGTTCTGTTTTTAGTTAAATCTGCAATAGCTTTAGGAACATTAACACCTTCAACAGCTACAGTGTTTTTAATTCCATATTTTAAAAGGTTCAATACATCGTTTCTTCCTTCAACAACAATGATTGCATCTGAAGTATGAACACTAGGTCCTGCAGGAAGTCTTTCATCACCAAAATCAGAGATTTCATGAACACGCATAGCCTCCCTAACTTCCTCAATCATTTGCATACTTTCAGGAGCAACAGAATCCATCATTCCTTTATAAATTTCTTTCGCACGGTCAACCACTTGTTGACGTTTCACAGCACGAACATCTTCAACTTTGTGAACAATAATATTAGCTTCACAAGGACCAACACGATTAATTGTTTCAAGTGATGCAGCTAAAATTGCAGTTTCAATTCTATCTAAACTAGATGGAATTACAACTTCACCTTTAGCACGACCACTATTAGAATGAATTAAAACCTGTATTCTGCCTATCCTTCCAGTTCTTTGAAGTTCTCTTAAATCCAAATCATTGCTTAAAAGTCCTTCAGTTTGACCAAAGATAGCTCCAACAACGTCAGGTTTTTCCACTATCCCATTTGCATTAATTTCTGCATATATGAGATATTTGGTTGTTGTTAATTCTTCACCTTTTGACATGATAAGCCTCCTTTACGGCTTAATTTAATTAAATATATAAAAATTTAATAAATAATAAAACTTAAAAAGAATTATTAATTTTCCAGATTATTTAAAATAAGCTAATATTCATTTTAAAAAAACAATAATTAACCATAAACTGAATTAATATTAATTTTTATTAATTTGAATAATTATTAATAATTGATAAATTAGCTTAAATAAAATAAAATAAACTAATAATGCAATTATAAGTTTATATTAGTATTATAATGTGCAAAGCACGACTAAATTAATTAGGTAAATTACTATAAAAAAAGAGTTTTTTAAATTAGAAAAATATAACTACCCTAATTAAGTAATAAAAGTTTAAAATTAAATAATAAATCATGATGTAGTTGTCATATGTCTTTGAACTTAAAATATTTTTTTGTATAAATATTTTCTAAAAAATGGTTTAAGATTAATAATACCCTTACCAAATAATATCTAAATTGACATATATTACACCTTTAATTAGATTTAAAATTTTTCTATCAAATAATAATTAATTGAATATACTAATCATTTCATCTTTATATTGAATTAAAATCTTAATGAATTACTATTTTTGTTTGAAAATTTTTAATAATTGAATAAATAATTAATACCAAAAGTTTTAGTATTAAATTTTTCTAATATCTAATAATAGATTACTATTATTAATTTTAAATATTTATTTTAATTATATATGATATAAATTATATTAGTAATGAAAAACTCTTTCGAGTATAATAATTGTTAATTTTACCTAAAATAATTTTTGAAAATTCTAATATATAAAATTGTATATTTTAATTTTAATATGCTTAAACAATGAAAAAAAATATTATAAAATATGAAAATCATAAATAATAAAATAAAATAAAAAAGGTGTTAATGTGGCATTAGGTCCAAAAAAAGTAATGAAAATGGCAACAGGTAAAAAATCAAAAAAACTAAATATTACCGATATTGAACTAAAAGAGGACGAATTTAGTATTGAAGATTTAAGTTTGGATAATGATAATCATTTAAAATTAAAAACAATACTTGATAGTGTATCCAGTTGTCAAATTTCAGATGCATACAATAAGCTTTATAGAGATTCAGGAGTAATAAAAGGTTTAAAATCCATAACCGGTGTGAAAGGATATGGTAAAATTAAAACATGCCTAACTGGTGCAAATGACTGGGGAACTGCAGTTGCAGGAATCGATTATACAGGTAAAAAAGAAGTATTATTTATTAAAACAAGTGAGGAAAAAATAGCAGTATGGGGAGAATTAGCATCAACATGTGCAAAAAAAGAAGAACTTGCAGCTGTTGCAGTTTATGGACATATGAGAGATATTGATGTAATTAGATATATGGATTATCCTCTATTCTGTACAGATTATTGTCCAAATGCAGGAACCTCATTAGGTACTGGTAAATTAAATACAGAACTTGAAATTGATGGGACTACTATTGAAGATGGAGATTTCTTCTTTGGTGATGAAAACGGAGTAGTTGTAATTGCAAAAGAGAAATTTAATGAAGTTATCATCGAAACATTAAATATAAAATTAAAAGAAGAAAATATATTAAAAAGTCTAAATGAAGGTAAAACCCTAGCAGAGATTGCAAATGTAAAAGACAATTTTAAAAAAGACTAATTAGATTTACTGACTTATTTTTTTATATATTTATTTTTCATAATATCACAAAATATTTTAATTTACTTCATTCTTTAATAATATCCTAAATTATTTTAATTTATTTCTTAAATAATTTCTTAAAAAATATTATTTAATTATTTTTTTAATAATAGTTCCAAATATTTAATTTATTTCTTTTTTTAACTAATATCAATTTATATAATAAATATTTTTTTAATTATTAAAATAAAGTTTTAAAGAAAAATAAATCAAATTACAATACATATCCCTATAAAAAAACAAAATTATAAATAATATACTATTTTTAATTGATTTAAGGAAAAATAGAAAACTTACCATAAAAGTTTCATAAAATATTTAAATTAGTTTCAACAAAAACTTGTAGGAATTTAATTCAAAATTAAGACAAACTTATTTTAAGAGAAATTATTTGTTTAAATTATTAAAAAAAATTCTAATTTAAATGGAGGTAAAATATGAACACCCATATGGAAGCTTATTATCAAAAAAGAAGCGACATATATAACCATGTAAGAAATGCAAGTACATATGAAAAAATTGCATATGCATTTTTAATGGCATGTTTTACTGGTATTGCAGCACAGATTGTAATTCCATTAAATTGGACTCCTATACCAATTACACTACAAAGTTTTGCAGTAATGACTGCAGGTATTGTTCTTGGTAGAAAATACGGCGTATTATCCATGATACTCTACTGCTTATTAGGTCTTGTAATACCATGGTATAGTGGTATGACTGGAGGGCTTTCAGTCTTAATGGGTGCTACTGGAGGATATTTCTTAGGATTTATTATTTGTGCATACTTCGTTGGAAGTATTTCAGACAAATTACCAAAATCTCGTAAATTTATAGGTATGACTGGAACTTTACTTATTGCTAACTTTGCAGCAATTTATATTCCAGGATTAGCAACTTTATATTTAACAATGTATAGTCAAGGAGTAAGTTTATCTTTAAGTCAATTACTTATGATGGGACTTATTCCATTTAT
>NZ_CAJOKH010000064.1 GCF_905235195.1 uncultured Methanobrevibacter sp.
GGTCGCAGGCAAGAGCCCATATCGACCCTGCGGCTTGCTACTTCGATGTCGGTTCTTTCCATCCTGGGTGTGCAGCAGCACCCAAGGGTGGGGTTGTTCACCCATTAAAGGGGAACGTGAGCTGGGTTTAGACCGTCGTGAGACAGGTTGGTTGCTATCTAATGGAAGTGTTAGTAGTCTGAGGGGAAGGTGGCTCCAGTACGAGAGGAACGAGTTGTCGGTGCCTCTGGTCGACCAGTTGTCTGATAGGGCATTGCTGGGCAGCTACGCACTGTGTGATAAAGGCTGAAAGCATCTTAAGCCTGAGGTACTCCCTGAAAATAGATTGCTGTAGGACGTGAATAGAAGATTCGTTTGATGGGGTAGGGATGTGAGCTTAGAGGTCTTTTTGTACCGATTTGTTTAGTTCGCTGCTTCCAATTGTTCGCTGCTTTATTTTCTATGTCAATCAACATATGATGTCATGGATTTGTGTACTATTATTAGTATTGTAAAATGGCTAATCATTTTATTTATACTATTATGGTTAAGTGTTTACAGTTAGGGTGAAAGTGTAGAGAATTTCATTATATTTATATAATATAAAAATCAATATTTTATATATTATTTTCATATATTTAGGCTTAGCGGCCATAGTGACTGGGCCACACCTGGTCTCGTTTCGATCCCAGAAGTAAAGTCAGTTACGTTTTGTTTAGTACTGTGGGGATACCTACGGGAGTTTCATTTTTTTTTATTGTTCAATATATAACACTGTTATATTCATAACTAGTTTTTATTTATAAAATTAATCATTTTAAAAGATCTTATTTTATAAAAATAAAAAATTAGAAATTTTATAATGTTTATTACAATTAGATATTATTTTTATAAATAGTCTATTTTTTTATTATTTTTAAATAATTTGCACTATAAAAATTTAATCTCATTCTTTTATTTTGTCAGATATTAATTCTAAATATTAAAAAATAAAATAAATAATGTTTATATAGGTATATTTTAGATAATATAATTATACATTTATAATAATATTAAATTAATAAATTATTAATTAAAAATAGATTATTTTCAAAATATGGTATTTAGATACCTATTTATTTTAGAGGGCCAGTTTACTCTTTCCGTTTTTATCAGTGGTCTTCTATTATATTTACTTTGATTATTATTTTCAAATTTTAAATTTTCATAAAATATAATGATTTAAATTATTTTATTTAATCATTATTTTTAAAAGAATATTATTTTATAAACTTTTATTTAAAATCATGACTTTAATATAATCAATTTTATTATTAGTTAAATTCTATAACTTATTATTTTTTTTAAGATTTTTTTAAAATTAGGATTGTATTATTATAAAATTATGAATTTTAAAATTTAGTAAATGTAAAAATAATGAAGTTTAATATTAATATATCACAAATTTATATATCCAATTTGATTAATTTTATACTATAATTTTAGATGAGGTATATTATGGAAAATGAAACAAATCAATTACTTAAGTCTCTTCATATTAATGAGCAATTAAAATATGATGAGTCTATTCCAATACTTGAAAATTTCAAAGATGCTAAAGTAAAAGAATTATCTTCAAGAATTTGGCATTTAGAAAGTGATACCTATATATTAATCATTGATTTTAATGATAAAACTTATAAAAATTTAACTAAACCTTATGCAGATATAGAAAGTGAAGGATATATTTTTAATTTTCATGGTGAAATGATAGGTGAAATTTCAAATAACCCATCTATTAAAAATTCACAAGCAGGATATAATATTAAACTTCCAGTTGGAAAATCACCATTTAAAGAAGAAGAATATTATTGGCAATTTGCAAATACTCATCAAAAAAATTATAATATAATTATTGAAGGCAAATCTTCAAAATCAAAATATGCTTTGCTTGAAAGTTTCATTGTTAATTTATCTAGGGAAAATATTCCCTCTATTATAATTGACACTAATAATCATTTTAAAAATCTGGATAATTTATTAACTGATAAACTTTCTCGTGGTGTTAAATTAACTCCAAGACAAGTAAATATTCCAGATAATAAGGAATATGTAAATGCAAATATTATAGATAAGGTAACAGAAAAATATAAAGATCTTGATAGTGAGGTATATAAGAAAGTAGTTGAAAAAGCAAGTCATAAATCTTTTAATACTACTAAAAACATTAAAAAAGCAAATCCTAAATTACCATTTAATCCATTTAAAAAATACTCTAAATATTCCCTTAATGGCTTTACATTAGAGGATAATCCTTCTGTTGCCCGTAGATTTATTAGAATAGTAAATAATGTTTATGATATTTCTCCTGATGAATTGAATGAATTATATTTTATATGTTTAAAATCTCTTGAAAAATATAGGCATCTTAATTTAGATCATCTTAAAAATGAATTAGATATGATAAAGGCTGATAGCATACTTTCTTCCCTTAAAGACTTGTTTGTTGATGAACCCTTTGCAAAGGGAGGTAAATATGATTGGTCATTTTTAAATGAATCTACAGGTAAAGTAAAAATCATTGATTTAAGTCAATATACAGAATCTACTCAAAAATTCATATATGATATAATATTGTATGATTTATATAATTTTAAAATTACTGAAGGATTTTTTGATTTTCCATTTTTCACAGTCTTAGATAACAGTCAAAATATTAATTTTTCATCTAATTCAATTATAAATAAACTTCTAGTTAATGGTAAAGAATATGGATTTTCAATTGCTTTATTGATGGATGATGAGCGTAAAATCAAAACATCAACCCTAAATACTATTGAAGATAGGATATATTTTGCCTCAGATGATGAATCAATAGATTCTATAGTTGAAATATTGGACAATTTGAATGAAAATGACTCGTCATGGAAAAATGATTTGTTAAATCTTGATGAAGATCAATATATTGTCTCTGTTAATTTAAATTCAGATGGTAAGGATAGTACCTCTTCAAGAGTACATATTTTAAAATTCGAATAGTTGAATTTTTATATCTTTAATTATTTTTACTATTAATAGAATTTATTTCTTTATTAATCAACTCATCTAATCTTCTAAGTCCATTAATATATAAAATACAGTCATATGAGTCTAAAGATAACCATCCTAATTCTTCAATACTTTTATAAATTGATGTAAAATAACTCATAATGGTTTTAATACTTGCAGTTTTTAAAAGTTCAAGTTGCCCATTATTAAATTCTTCTTTATTATTAGTATTTTTATATAGTTTTTTTGTTGCTTTTTCAATATTTGCTTTATAGTTGTCTTCTAGAACCTCATATATTCTAAGTGATTCATTAAAACGTTTGTAATTGATAAGAATTTCCATCTCTTTTTCATTGTTTTCATCTGTTAATATTTGATCTATAAGTTTATGATTATTATTTAACATATATTCATTTGCATCTGTGAAAAAGTCTATATAATTAATTAAAAACTGGTAATATGATTTATATGATTTGGATTTAATGGATTTTGTAAAATCTTCATCTATATATTTTAATAATGTTTCATCTTCCATTGGCAAAATTTTATCCCCTATTATTTTTTATTAAATTTCATATTTTCATTGAAAAATTTATGTTTAATAGTTATTCCTATGTATTTTTTTTAAGTTCAGTATATAAAATAATGATTTTAATATAATAAATGTAGGTATCTTTTAATCTTTAACTATTTTAATATAAGAGAAATTCATATCTAATATTCTATAATAGTCAAATTGATAATTAAGTTTATTTAACTTTTTAATATTTTCTTTTTCTAATAATATCTCATTTTTTAATGGTTCATATGTTTCTCCATCATAAATAAACTTTAATAATATAAAATCTTCGTTTACGTTTAAAGAAATATCTATTTCAGATAATCTTTTATTCATTGTAAAAATATTTTTAGTTATATCTTCAAGCACTCCTGTGATTATTAAATAGTCTTCATTGAATAGTTTTTTAATGTTTCTTATAATTTCTTTATTGGAATATTTCATGTCTTTATTGAGTTCTTCAAAATTTCCCCATCTAATATAACACTAGTATCTAATTTTAGCAAAGATTATAAGGTATCTAATATTAGTGATAATATGTATTATTATATTGATGGTAAATCAAACACCGCGGGTGTGGAAGAAAAAGTCAATATTGATGGTGAAGAATATTTAGTTTATATTATTAAAGAAGGTAATCACGTCTATAAGGATAAAAGTTTTTGTATTGGAACTCTTAAAGAGTTTAATAACATTAATAATTTAAAACCTTTAGCTTCCTAATTTTTTTTTTAATAGAGCTGTAATCTTTATTTAAATTGTATCAGAATAATTATTACTAATGTAATAATTTATATAGTAAACTATTTATATGTAATTTTTTTAATATAAATATGAAAATATTTTTTTAAATATTTTCAATTGAGTTTAAGTTAAATTGGCAGTACATTTATTGTTTGTATTATTTTTTTGATGTTGTTGGTGTTAACTATTTTTTATGAAGATGATGGTGGATAATACGGCAATATTTGTTTATAATAACATTTGTTATTATATTGACATAGGTATTGGTGTTGGCCTGTGTTAACTTATTTTAAATGATGGTGATAAAAGGGATATTCAATTTAACTTACTCTCAAATTAATTTTTCACTTTTAAATAAGGAAATTATTATTTATTTTTTAATTATATGATTCATTATATGTATAATATTCAATATATTCGTTGAATACATATAATATAAAATTATTTATTTTAATATTTATTAGTTTAATTCGAGTTTATTTTATAAATAATTATTTTAATTTATCCTAATTACTATTAAAATATCTTTAATATATTTTTTCTTTAAATTATAAATTTTGATGTATTTCAACTACGGGTTTTTGTCAAAGTTATATTGTTTAAAATTTTTTTTTATTTTTAAATTTATGCTTTAATTATATATTTTAAAAATAAATTTTCGACTTTTGCCCGACACTTTTATTGTTTAAAATAAGTAATTTTATATTAATATAAAATCATAATATACATTAAGTAATACAATTTTTAATAATCTGGGAGGTGAATAAATTGACTTTATTCTGTACAAATTGTGGTGAAGAAGTGGATAAAGATGGAGAATTCTGTCCACATTGTGGTGAAAAGATTGTAGAGGATAATATGGTCAAAGAATATAAGAAAAATGTTTACCATAGCAAAAATCCTAATCCAGATAGTATTATTAAACGAAAGGAAAAAATATTATATGCTTTAATTACAATATTTTTCGTAATATTGTTTTTAGGAGTTTATATTTTAATGAAAACTAAGGGATATTAAAGGTGTTTTTATGGATGAGAAAGGTGTTGATAGATTAATTTTAATATTTGTTATTGCTATTGTTACACTTGTATCTGCACTGGCTATAGCTTATGCAATACTACCTGAAAATCATGGTGGAGATACATTACTTGATTTACCTAGTATTTATGATGTAGCACATAATCCATTTGGTTCTACTGTTAATAGTCATAATGCTGTGCCTAGTAATACTCAAAATAAAACTATATTTATAATTGGGGATAGTGGAAATAACTCAACTAATGATGTAAAAAATATTAGTGGGGATAAACAAGGTTTAAACAATAACAGTGATAATAAGACGGATAATAAGACGGATAATAAGACGGATAATAAAACTGATAATAAGACTGATAATAATACAAACAAAACTGATAAATTGAATAATAAAATTACTCATGATTCAATTGATCATAAAAATAACAAGGACAACAAAACAGATGATAAAAAAATAGAAAATAATACAAATTCAAATGATACAGTTAATGTTAAAGAAAAATCATGGAAAACTATAGGTAACTATTCAGATTCCCAACCTTCATTTAGTTTAAAAGATGATGGTGATCAATATAAAATTCAGATTACTGCTAAATGTAGGGATGGTGAAAAAGGTAATTTAAATATAGAACTTTACAATGGAAACTTTAAGGTTAATTCTTCTAACTTAGTGGTAAATGGGGATGAATCGAATGAAGTTACTATTGAAGGTAGTGGTTCAGGTGATTATCAATTGAAATTAGATGGAGATAATATTGAAACTTATACGGTAACAATCTATGAATATTCCTAGATTTTTACTACTTTTTTTTTATTTTTTAAATCAGATTCAAATTTATAGATAAGCTCATATAAAAATAAAAATATGTTATGTACAAACATTGCATTTAAAGAAATAGAAAGTGATACATTCTAGGTATAAGTAAAATCAAATCAATTATTTTAAATCTATATTTATTTTATTTAATTTATAATATGTTTCTTCATAATCATTTATGTGATATGTACCATATAGATATTCTAAGTATTAATTATTAATTTTTTAATTTTTATTTATTAATTTATTAAATTTTTAATTTTTTTATTTTAATTTATATTTTTCATATGTCTAATTAAAGATCAATAGTGTTATAATGATAAAAGAAAATAATGTTTGGAAAATTCATATGACTAGTGCTTTAAGTTCTAAGAGGATTATTGAATTAATAGATGAATATCCATCTTTAAAGCTTATAACCTGTCCAAAAAGTTTGTATGATAGAATTCCCCAAAAATATTTAGATGCACTTGAACAATTAGATATTGAAGTTAAAATAGAATATAATCCTGGTGTTAAACCTAAATTTTCAAAAGAATTTATTGATGAGCTTATGGAATTAAAAAAAGAAGGTTTAGCTCCTAAAGAGATTTCTCAAAAACTCGATATTTCAATAAAACAAGTTTATTATATCTTGGAAAAATATTCTAATATTAAGCTTAAAGGTCATAAAAGAAAATATTCTGATAAATTAAAAGAAGAAGTTAGACAATTAAAATATAATGGTCTTACAGTTAAAGAAATATCAAAGAAAACAGATATTCCTATTAGAACAATATATTATATTTTAAATAATAAATAATGAATAATGTAAATATGATTTTTTTATTTTTTTATCATTAAATCTATTTACCTTTTTTTTAAAATTATTTATTTTTAATTAGATCTAAAAACTTTGACTTTTAGTTTAAGTTTTAATTTAATCTAATACATTGACTTTTAGTTTAAGTTTTAATTTAATCTAATACATTGACTTTAGTTTAAGTTTTAATTAGATCTAAAAACATTTTACTTTTAGTGCTTTTTGGTTTTGCAACAGTATCAATATTGTTGATTTCTTTTTCAATAGATTCTTTGTCTTTTTTAAATGTTTTTACACAGTTGTTCATAGTTATGTTAGCTTCTTTATGGAGTATTGCTGCTCCAAGTGCTACATAATCTATTTTCATATTGGAATTTTTAAAGTGTTCTTCTATTTTGAATTTTTTATGTAATATTAAATCCATTTCATTTATTGGAAGAATATTTTCCTGCTCTCTTTCATTTAAAAGTTTTATTGCTTTAGTGTAGGTTATTTGGAAAACTTTTCGTTGTTGACGATCAATTTCACTACGGATATATGGGAATGGGCTACTATGCCTTTTACGTTTGTCATTAGAACTTGTTAGATAATATTTAAATATGTCCCATAAAATTAGGGAAGGTGCTATATTTAAAAAGATGGATTTTTCTATTCTATCTCTACTTTTCAAATCACTTTCTAATGTTCTATTTAACCTGCCATCTTTATTTTTAAGTTCAGATTTTATTAAATCTCTATTGATTTTTTCATCTCTCCAATCATCTATAGAATCTGTTTCATCTAAATATTGAGGATTTGCATTTTTTGCATTTTCTATAATTTCATCATATTTATTTAAATTATCCATATTTCTAATTTTTTCTTTTAATAAATCCTCTTTATGTTTATTTACAATTAATTCTGCATGTTTAACATATCCTATAGCTAGTGCCGTACGTGTATTTTTATCATTTATAATTGCAGGTTTGGTTCTGTGGAATTGTAATGCTTCAATACGCACATTTTTTCCATATCTTTTTCTAATTTCTTCTTCATAACTATCTATATAATATGAATCAAGAGTAACTCGTTTTCTAATTAATTTTTTATTTTCGTTGTAACGAATTATTAAAGAAACAGTTTTTACAGAACCTTTACGTTCTTGTTTTAACATATTAATTACTTTTTTAAATGATTCTCTACCCCAGCTTGTAAGTTCACTTATCTTTACCATATAATCTCCAGCAAGAGGAATGAATGGTAAAATTTCGATTCTATGATTTCCAGAATCATTTATAAAAAATGAGTAATCAGTTTTATTGCAGCTACATTCTTCTTCTAATTCATTGATTTTATATATTTTATTACAATTATGGCATTGGATTAATCCGTATTCTTCCAGGTTACCTATAGCTATTTTATGTGCATCAATAGCAGATTTTACTCTATCTAAAATATTTTTTTTAGCAGAGGCTTTTAGTCTAAAATATTGGTTATGTCTATAGGTTTCAGATGCCTCTTCGGCACTTATATCTCCTACGGTACTTATTCCATATTTGCTAAGTGACCTGTAAGGGGAGGTGTAACCTTGATTATCCATACTTTCTCTAAAATCTATTAATACTTCTAGTTGCTTATTTAACTGATTGTAAATACTATTGTAGTATTCAAAATCATTTAATTTAGAGAGGTCTATCTTTTCTAGTGAAATATTTTTTAGATATTCTTCTGCTTTATTAATTAATCTATTAGAATCCATTAACTCACCGTGAGGACTTTTAAATCTATGCCGCAATAGATTTTTAGTAAGTTAAATTATTTTTACTAATTAAATTAACTTAAATTTCATTTAATTTTTATTTATTTCATTATTATTGTATATTAAATTAATTTTAAGATCTTAAAATAAAATAGTAATGGTATTTTATTTAATATTTAAAATTGGAATGGGTGTAAATTAGATAATTTACATTACTCTCTCACCGATTTCACAATCATCTTCTACACCTAAAAGTGCAGCTGCATTTTCAGTTGCAAGAATCATTCCTTCAGATTTCTCACCACATAATTTTGCAGGTTTAAGATTTACAAGTACAACTACTTTTCTATCTATTAAGTCTTCTGGCGCATATTCATTTGCAATTCCAGAAACTATTTGTTTAGTATCATATCCTAAATCTACTTGCAATTTTAATAATTTTTTGGATTTTTTAATTTTTTCAGCTTCTTTAATTTGACCAATTCTCATTTCCACTTTTTCAAAATCATCAATTGACATTATTTCTTCATGTTCCATATTTTCATCCTCTTTTCCTTCAGTTTCTACTAAATTTTTATATAATTCTTCTTTTTCTTTTGTTATATCATCATCTTCAATTTTCTTAAATAATGGTTTAGCTTTATTAATTTCATGGCTGGTTTCTAAAAATTGGCTTGCATCCTGCCAATTTTCACTTGGATTTATTTATAATACTTGCTATTTTATCAGCTACATTAGGCATATATGGTTTAATTATTGTTGCAAGCACTTTACATAATTGATTTGAAAGATAAAGACAATTTGCTGCTTTTTGTTCATTTGTTTTTATTGCCTTCCAAGGTTCTTGGTCGTTGAAGTATTTATTTCCAGCTTTTACTACTTTCATAATTTCAACTAAACCTTCTCTAAATTCCATCTTTTCAATATGATCTGCTACATTATCTGGGCATGCTTTAATTAGTTTTAAAAATTCTAAATCTTCTTCAGATGGATTTTCAAATTGAGGTATCTTCTTTTGGAAGTTTTTCTTTGTAAATGTAAATGTTCTATGGAGGAAGTTTCCAAGTACATCTGCAAGTTCATCATTATTTCTTCTTTGGAAATCATCCCAACTGAAATCTGTATCTCTATTTAATGGAGCAACAATTGTAAGGTAATATCTAAGTAAATCAGAATCATATTTTTTTATAAAATCATCTACCCATACTACCCAGTTTTTACTTGTAGACATTTTACGTCCTTCAAGGGATAAGAATTCTCCTGCAAAAATGTTATCTGGCATCTTACACTCATGTGCTTTTAAAAGTGCAGGCCAGAAAATTGCATGATGGTAAATAATATCTTTACCAATAAAGTGTATTGCATTATCCTGCCAGTATTCTTCCCATTTTGGATTGTATTTTCTTGTCCATAACGCTGCAGAAGAGAGGTATCCTAAAAATGCTTCACCCCATACATATATAACTTTTCCTTTTGCCCCATCAAGAGGTACAGGAATACCCCAGTCCATATCACGAGTATATGTCCAATCTTTAAGACCATCTTCTAACCAGTTTCTTGCATAATTTCTAACATTGTCTGTTAAGTTTTCATTATTTTCAATATAATCCGTTAAAACATCTTGAAATTCACTTAATTTAAAGTAATATTGTTGTGTATCTTTAATAACTGGAGTAGTATTACAAGTTAAACAACGTGGTTCTTTTAATTCATGTGGTTCTAATGCTCTTCCACAATTTTCACAATGATCTCCTCTAGCTTCTCCTCCACAAACAGGACAAATTCCTTCTACATATCTGTCGGGTAAGAATTTTCCACAATTAGGACAATATAATTGTTGTTCAATTTGAGGATAGATAAAATCACGTTCATATAAATATGTGAAGAAATCTTGTGAAAGTTTATAATGTAGAGGGTCTGTGGTACGAGCAAAATTATCCATAGAAATATTCATTGATTCAATATCTCTTTTAATCATATTATGATATCTTGTAGCTATTTCAATAGGTTTTTTACCTTCTTTATCTGCTTGAACTGCAATTGGGGTACCGTGTTCATCTGTTGCACCAACTAAAAGTACATCATCTCCAATCATACGATGATACCTACAAAAAATATCTGCAGGTAAATATGTTGATCTTACATGACCTAAATGAAAAGGACCATTCGCATATGGAAGTGCAGTTGATACAAAATATTTTGACATTTTTACTCTCCTACTCTTTTTTTTTAATTAATTGTAATCATAAAATATAAATCGATTTTATTAAAATTTATAGAATGTATTTATTTATCTTATTTCATTTATATAAACTTTTTATATATTTAAATAAAGACTTCTTTTTTATTTTTAAATTTATTTTAAATTATATTTGATAATAGTTTAAAATAGAATATTATAAAATCATGGAGAGGTTGATTCTACTTTTCTTTAAATCAACACTTAATACTTTAACATCAACTATATCCCCTACACTTACAATATCTAAAGGGTGTTTTACAAATTTATTTTCAACCAACTCAGAGATATGTACCAATCCATCATGATGAACACCAATATCAACAAATGCTCCAAAATCTATAACATTTCGAACTGTACCTTTTAATATCATCCCTTCTTCTAAATCTTCTATTTCAAGCACATCATCTTTTAAAATAGGTTCAGGCATATCTTCTCTTGGATCTCTACCTGGTTTTTTAATTTCATTTACTATATCTTCTAAAGTTTCAACACCTATAGATAAATCTTCGGATAACTGTTTTAAATCTAAATTATCTAAGTTTAAATCATTATTTCCAATATCCTCTAGATTATAACCTAGTTTTTTTAATAATTTTTTACTAACATTATAAGATTCAGGATGTATTGTAGTATTATCTAAAGGATTATCACTATCTGGAACTTTCATAAAACCCGCACATTGCTCATAGGTTTTATCTCCTAATTTATTAACATTTTTAATCTCACTACGGGATTTAAATTTACCATTTTCCTCTTTGTATTTAACTATATTTACAGCTACATTTTTACTTATTCCAGAAACATACTGGAGTAGTGAACTTGAAGCAGTATTGAGATTTACACCTACAAGATTTACAACCTTTTCAACTAAACTTTTAAGAGATTCATTTAAATGTTTCTGATTCATATCATGTTGGTATTGGCCTACACCAATTGATTTAGGATCGATTTTAACAAGTTCTGCAAGTGGGTCTTGTAGACGTCTTCCAATAGATATTGCACTTCTAGTACCTACATCATAATCTGGAAACTCTTCATCAGCTAGTTTACTAGCAGAATATACACTTGCACCTGCCTCAGAAACAATTACATATTTACATGATAGATTGTACTCTTTTATCATTGAGACGATTATTTCTTCTGATTCACGTGAAGCTGTACCATTTCCAAGTGCAATTAAATCAACATCATAATCTTTAATAATTTTAGATAATTTTTCTTTAGTTTCATAAACCTTATTTTGAGGAGCAGTAGGATAGACTACTGTATGATATAATAATTTTCCAGTTTGATTAATAACTGCTATTTTACAACCGGTTCTAAATGCTGGATCCCATCCCATTACAATTTTATTTTCTATAGGGCTTTGTAAAAGTAACTGTTCAAGGTTTTTAGAGAAAACTTTTATTGATTTTTCTTCTGCTTCTTCTTTAAGCTGTGAACGTATATCTCTATCAATTGAAGGTTTGATTAAACGGGTATATGAATCATCAATAGCACTACTAATTATATCATAGGTAAATTTATTATTTTTAAGAATTCCTTTTTTAATATAAGCTTTCATACGTTCATCATCATTAGTAATTTTAACCTGTAATATTCCTTCCTTTTCACCACGGTTAATAGCAAGAACTCTATGTGGAGCTATTTTGCTAATTTTTTCCTTATAATCATAATAAATTTCATACTCTGATTCAACAGTATTATCCTTTGCTTTTACTTCAACTAATCCGAATTTATATGTATTGTTACGAATGTATTTCCTGAATTTAGCATTATCAGATATATCCTCTGCTATTATATCTTTTGCTCCGTTTAATGCTTCCTCTGTACTTGTAACTTTATCATTTAAATATTCTTCTGCAATTTTTTCAATATCTTCGTTTATATTTTGCTTTAAAATTATATCTGATAATGGTTCAAGACCTTTTTCTCTTGCTTTACTTCCACGTGTTTGTCTTTTTTTCTTATAAGGTAAATACAAATCTTCAAGTTCTACTAATGTTAATACTTCTTCAATAGATTTTTTAAGTTGGCTTGTTAGTTTTCCTTGTTCTTCTATACTTTTAAGTATGGTTTCTTTTCTACTTTCAAGATTTCTAATGTATGTTAATCTTTCTTGAAATTCTCTAAGTATCTCATCATCTAAAGAACCAGTCATTTCTTTTCTATATCTTGCAATAAAAGGTATGGTATTTCCATCATCAATTAATTTAATAACATTCTTTGTCTGATTTTCATTTATTTTTAATTCATGAGATAATTGTTTTACAATATTCATATTAATTACCTTTTAATTTTTTCTGCTGTTTTAAATCTATTAATTTCTAATTTAGGGATATAGAGATACAATATACATATAATATTTATTTTTTTAAAGTTTTAATAGTCAAATTATTCGTTATATAAAACCTTATACTATATTTATTTAATAATTATAGTGTTATGAATAGATGATTGATTAAATTTTTAATATAATTATTATACTAGCTATTTTTATCATCAAATACATTCTTAATTGTACCTTTAATTTAATCTATATTATATTTAGATTGTTGATTTTAAAATTGTATTTATGATAATTTATAATGGTTTGGTGATTATATATAAAAATTATTTATTATTATATTCCATCAGTAAATAATTCATCTAATGATGTTCCATCACTATTAAAAGATGTAATTTCCACCTCATGTTCAGTGTCATTTATAATATTTATACGGTTACTAATTGTTTTATTATCATTAATCCAAAAAAAATAATAAATCATTAATCCCAAAGGAAAATAATTAATTTATCAAAAATAAAAGATAAATGGGATGTGTAATGAATCATTTATTTTTAAATAAATAATTTTTTATTATATAAATTATAGATTATCACATATGGTGGAAAGTTCATTTTTAAATCCTTTTTGTGATGAAGCTTTAAGTATTGTAAGAAACCAAGCAGATTTATCAACTGTTTTTGATATAGATAGTAGATTAGTTGATATTATCTCTTTTTCCCCTCATCAGAACCTTTCTGATGAATCTTACATTCCTGAAAATATTATTAATTTGGCACTTAAAAGGATTAAATGGTTTATTGAGCGAAAAAACAATAAAGAGTATAATTCTCATGATTATGCATATTTTTTTGTAGAGGATATTACTCCATATGATGTTATTGCATTTCATTTAAGTGCTCAAGCTATTGCAAATAAGTTTAATTTTAATTCACGGGAAATGAGATTATTTATTCAAGCTCAAGGCCAGATTATTGAAGATAGATTAGGATCTTTAATGTTATCTGAAAAGCGAGAGCTTACTGATGATGTATTAGGTGAGCTTATGGTTTCAGGTACTGTTGAGTGGACTTTCCTAAAAGACATTATATCAAGTAAAAAATTATCCCTTACTGATTTAGTTATAGATAATGGTGAAGTTATTTTAGATAGGGATGAATTTATCTATCGTTTTGAAGATAAATTTGATGATAGATCTGCAAGTAAAATGTATGATGTTCTTGTAGGAGATAATGTTAAAGAAGAAGTTTTAAAAAATCTTATAATGCAGAAAACTGAAGAGTATATTCAAAATATTCAGGAAAAATCCCAGTTAATCGAAGCTCATCCAAGTATTTTGACATTGGCGGATGAGATAGAAAAAACGATTGATGAAGAGATGACTAAATATAGCACATTTTATGCAAATCTTAATAATCCTGGAGGTTATATGGAAATTGGAAAACTTGTAAAGGAAGCTTTTCCTCCATGTATTAAAAGTACTGTCGAAGGTGTGTCTTCAGGTGGACGTAATGATGCTATTGTACTATTTTTAACAAGTTTTGCATCTTATGCAAGATTATATCCAGGGATTTTTGCAAATGAAGGTGCAGGAATTAAAGTATCTGATATTGATAAAAATTTGGATATTACAGAACGGGAAATTCTTCCTTTAATTTTTGAAGCCGCAGATAACTGTACACCACCATTGTTTGAAGATCAACCTCAGGAAAAAATAAATATTATTTCAAAACTTGGTTTTGGAATGCATAGTGAGCTTAGTTTAGACCATGAAGGTGAAACTAAATGGTACACTCCAATGAGTTGTGAAAAGGTTAAAATTCATCTTCCTCAATTATGTAAAAAAGATAAGGGTTGTAAAGGTATTAATAATCCTTTATCTTATTATACTCGTGCTAAATGGAATCTTAAAAATGAAGGTAAATTACCTGATTCTACCCAGTCTGAAAGTAATTCTAATTCGGATGGGAGGGATTAAATGTTTGGTAAATCAACTATTAAGGAAAGAAAACAGTTTTATAGGGAAGAATGGAATTTAAAAGATTTACCTGATTTTATTACTGATGAACTTCCAAGAAGAGAATTTGGTTTTGACCATTATGGCCGTGGACCAAATGATAGATATAAGGTTTTTAAAAATCAGGATATTTTAAGACGATTCCTTAAAAGTAAATCTCCATTTGCAGCTTATATTTCAATTGCTTATTATAGAAATCCCAGAGCTCGTGAAGATTGGCAAAAGGCAGAATATGTTTTTGATGTAGATGCAAAGGATTTGCCTATACGTTCATGTGATTGTGATGAAGGTGAAGTATGTGCTCAATGTTTAGCTGAGTCACTTGAAATAGTAAATAATCTTATTGATACTTTAGATGGGGATTTAGGTTTAAAAAATATACATTTAATCTATTCAGGTAGAGGTTATCATATACGTATTTTAGATGAAGATATGATGCTTGCAGATAGTGATTTACGTGGTGAGGTTTTAAAATATGTTGCAGGAGCAACTGTTCCTAAAAGTATTTATCCAAATCCTGACCCTAGTATGGTTGCAAGTAATTTTAATTTCCAACATTTTACACTACCACTAGCTTATCATCAAATATTTACAGATAGGGTAAAATACAATATTCAACACTTAAAGGGCACAGAAAAAATAGATGGGATAAATCCTAAATTACTTAAGGACATTATTAAATTCAGACATCTTTTAGACGATGATGCATGGGGTTTATTTAAAGGTAATATTGGTCCTAGAAGATATAATAATATTGTAAGTGCTATGGCTAATGTTAATCTTGCAACTATTGATGCAAAGGTCTCTATTGATATTAAACGTATTTTAAGACTTCCAAGTTCCTTACACTCTAAGGTAAGTATGAAATGTGTAGAAGTAAAAGACCGTGAAAACTTTGATCCTTTAAAGTATGCTGTTCCTAAATTCGTAGATGAGCGAAAGGATGAAGAAATTACAGAAAATAAATAAATATTAATCACGAATTAGATTTAATAAACTATTCTTTCTAACTATATTTAATGTTATACTTAAAGATATGATTCTATATAGGTTATGTATCATAAAATTATCTATAACGATTCTTCAATTAATTTTATTTCATCTTCGGTAATTTCATACAATTCATAGATTAAATTATTTAACTCATTTTCTAATGATTCTATCTTTGGAAATTCAAAATTAGATTCATACTCTTGTAATATATTGTCAACTAACATTATCACATTCTGTTCTATATTATCATCGATATCTGTAATAATCGGAATCTTCTGCAGAGGCTCTTTATCTAATTGATAGTTATTTCCTTGCATTTTTCCTTTATATTTAAGCCAAAATTGTACTAATTTTGAATTTAACAAACCAGTTAAAAACTTTAAATTAAATCGTTCAGAATTAATCACCATAAATGTCTGGGAAACATATGCAGGAAAATTAACATAAGAACAAGTTGGAATCTCACATTTTCTTGCAATTATAATTTTTTCACTAGTGAAAATTTCTTGTTTTCTTGCTCTATGAAGTCCATATGGTTTGTTACTGGAGGTGTTTATAGTTGAAAATTTATCTAAATGTAATTGAATATTTGGAAAATCAGAGATATTATCATTTATAGGGTGCTAGATAGAGCAAAATTTTAAGAGTGATATTTGCTCTTCTTTTTTGTTGATTTTTAGTTTTTGTTGGTCTGTTTTTAATGGTGCCTT
>NZ_CAJOKH010000065.1 GCF_905235195.1 uncultured Methanobrevibacter sp.
TTCAATTTCTTCAACAGAATATAAATTATTTAATTGAATTTTAAACGGATTATTATAAGAAGTACCCACATTATTAAAAGTTTCATCCCTATAAATATTAAATTGAGAATCACCTAACAAACAAGAATCCTCAAAAGAATAATAAATTTTTATATTACTAGACTCACCATTTAAATGTTTAAAAACAAAAAATTTTTCATCATCAGACATATTAAACAACACCCTAAAATGATAAATAATTTACAATAAATTGCTCAAATATATTAATATTAATATTAATATATAATACACTTAATTTATTTAAAACTATTCACTAAGTCAAATTTGCTCTTTCAAAAATTTATATAATAAAATTAAGTTCATTATTTATATTCAATAATTAGTTAAATATTTATCATTAAAAGTTACTGTTCCATTTCATTAGAATAATTCATTAATATGCACTAATATATGTCTTTAAAGTGGATTAAAAATAATTAATAAAATTTATATTTTATACAACTGAACCAATCTAAAAAGAATATATAAAGAAATTAACAGAAAAAAAATAGATTAATAATTGAAAATTTAAAGCTTAGAATATATAAACAAAATCAGAAGGATTTTATGATTTAATGAATTTATATTAAAAATAAAATACTATAATAATATAAAGTGAGTATATAATATTATGATAAAATAATATTATTAGTAGGTGAAAATATGATATATAAATGTCTTGTATGTGGTCACATACATAATGAAGAAGCAACTGGAACTTCACTTAAAGATTTAGCTAACTGTCCCATCTGTGGTGCCGATTATACTAATTATGTTGAATTTGAAGAAGAAAGATCAACAGAATCATATGATGAAAAAAATATAGATTTAGCATATCCAAAAGAATTTGCAAAAAGTGATGCTAGTATAAGAGGAATGAATGACATACATGAAATGGCAATATCTGGAAAGTCATTAGTATCAGCAATGTATACAGAACTTCCAATGCCTAATTGGGATGATATATTAATACTAGGATCTCAAATTAATCCACAACCCCTAGAATCAGATGTAGATGTAAACACTCAAACAGTTATTGGAAAAAATGCTAAAAAGCCACTAATAATAGAAACTCCAATCTATATTACTCATATGTCCTTTGGTGCATTATCAAGAGAAAATAAGATTTCACTTGCTAAGGCATCAGCAAGGGTTAAAACTGCTCAATGTAGTGGTGAGGGAGGAATATTACCTGATGAGAAGAAAAATGCATATAAATATATTTTTGAATATGTTCCAAATAAATATTCTGTTAGTGAAGAAAACCTTAAAAGTTCTGATGCTATAGAAATAAAAATAGGTCAATCAACAAAACCAGGTCTTGGAGGACAACTTCAAGGTGAAAAAGTAACAGAGGAAATTGCAAAAATTCGGGGAAAGCCTCTAGGAGCAGATATACATTCACCTGCAAATATACCAGAAATCAATTCTAAAGATGATTTAAAAGAACTTGTAACATATCTTAGAAAAACATCAGAAGGTAGACCTATAGGAATAAAGATGGCTGCAGGTAAAATAGAAGATGACCTTGAATATGTATTAGATTCTAAAGCTGACTTTGTAACAATTGATGGAAGAGGAGGATCTACTGGTGCTAGTCCAAGACTTATACGTGATTCAACTTCAGTTCCAACAATATATGCATTAAGTAGGGCTCGAAAATTCTTAGATGAAAATAATAGTGATATAACATTAAATATCACTGGTGGTTTTAGAGTATCTTCTGATTTTGCAAAAGCTCTAGCTATGGGTGCAGATGCAATAGCGATTGGAACTGCTGCATTAATAGCATCAGCTTGTCAACAATATAAAATATGTCATACTGGTAATTGTCCTGTAGGTGTTGCAACACAAGATGATAAATTAAGAAAAAATTATCATATTGAAGCTGCAGCTAAAAGGGTTGAAAATTATCTTAATGTTTCAACTGAAGAGCTTAAAACATTTGCAAGAATAACTTCACATACTGATGTACATGATTTAAATATTAATGATTTAACTACATTTAATAGTGAAATCTCAGATTATACATATATTTCCCATGTTTAATTAAGAAAAGAAGTATTGTTTTTTTTATAAACCTCTTTTTTTTATTTTTTAAAATAGTATTCTATATAAGACTATTTTTACTTTATTATTATACTAGTATTTTACATAATACAATTTCTTTAATATTTTTAAAATAGTATTCTATATAATACCATTTATTACAAAAATTAAAAATTTGATGCAATTTTATATATTAAGAAAGAAAAAATAATATAAATTTAATAATTTGGAAGTGGTAATATTAACATTTTAATCGACCCATTATTATTTTTACAGTTTATAAGAGAGCTTACAGGAGGAATTTTTAATTCTTTCTTCCTATTTTGTTCAATTTTTGGAGAGGATTTTCCTATTTTAATATTAATAACTCTCGTATACTGGTGTTTAGATAAAAAATTAGGAGAATTTTTAATCATATCACAGGCAGGTGCATATTTAGTTAACGGCTTTTTAAAGGTTTTTGCCTGTGTATATCGTCCATGGATTCTAGACTCTAGAGTACATCCGGTAAAAGAAGCTATTACTACTGCAACAGGATATTCGTTTCCAAGTGGCCATACTACAAGTGCTACAACCTTCTTTGCAGGAACAGTATTAAGAGGAAGACTTTCTAAAGGATTGAACATTGTTTTAATCATATGTTTATTACTTGTTGGATTTAGCCGTAACTATTTAGGAGTACATTCCATATTAGATGTAATTTTTGCAATCATCTTTACATTAATGGTACTGTTTGTATTTTCTAAATTATTTGATAAACTTGAAACTAATCCAAATTTAGACATTATTATTTCAGTAGTAGGTATAATAATTTCAATTTTAGTAGTAATTTATTCCTTAACAAAGTCATATCCTCTAGATTATGATGCTGCAGGAAAATTAATTGTAGACCCTGCAATATTAACCATTGATACATTTAAATCTGCAGGTTTTGCTGTAGGTATCTTTTTTAGTTGGCCTATTGAAAGAAGATTTATTAAGTTTTTAACAGATGGAACAGTTGAAACTAAAGTATTAAGGTTTATATGTGGATTTATAGCATTAGAATTTATTATTAATGTTATTTTACCAATAATCGGCGAAACACCAATTGGAGGCTTTTTACAATACTTTTTAATAATGGTTTTTGTAATGTTAATTTATCCTATAATATTTAAATTCTTTGAAAATAGAGCAAATAAAGTTTAAATTTAAATTTTAATCTAAAATAAAATTATTAATATAAATAATGAATCAAATATTTAAAAGATTCATATTTGATTTAATTTTAATTTACTCAAAAAAAAGGTTTAAATAATTATTTATTTGATTAATAAATAAAGAATTTTATCTCTTTTTCAATACAAAAAAAATTTTTATAGTTTTTATAAATGAAAATTATGAATAAATTTATTTACATTATAATTAAAATATTATTAAAAATTAAATTTTTTTTAACTATACTTAAAATTTTATAATATTTATATATTAGTTTAAAGATAATAATATTAAAAAAAATTTGTATTTAAACTGTCAAAATATTTTAAAATATTAGAAGGATTACTAATGGTTCAAAGAGAATTATATTTAGAAAAATTAAGACAACTAAAAGATAAAGACATAATTAAAGTTATAACCGGAGTTAGACGTTGTGGAAAATCCTATCTTTTAGAACTATTTATTAAGGAATTAATCAATAATGGTATAAAGCAAGAGAACATTATTTTAATTAACTTTGATTCGGGAAAATATAATAATATAAATGAATATTCCTCTTTAGATGAACTTGTGTTAAAATTAACAGAAAAGATAGAAGGTAAAGTATATCTATTTTTTGATGAGATACAAAATGTCAAATTTTGGGAAAAAAGTATTGTTTCTTATTATGTGGATTTAGATTGTGACATTTATATTACAGGTTCTAATTCTAATCTTTTATCCGGAGAACTATCAACACATTTAACTGGAAGATATATTGAAATAAAAATATATCCTTTTTCTTTTAATGAATTTTGCGAGTATAAATTAGAGAATATGGAAATAGACAAGACCAATGAAGACTTAATTAAATTTTATAAACAACAATGGTTAGACGAGTTTATAAGGTATGGATCTTTTCCATTTTCATTATCAATTAATAAAGAATATAAACTAAATTATATGCAAGACATCTTTAATTCAATTTTATATAAGGATTTAATTGAAAGATATTCTGTTCGTGATGTAGCAATACTAAATAAACTAATTATTTTCTTATTAGATAATGTAGGCAATATTTTTTCTGCAAATTCAATAAGTAATTTTTTAAAAAAGGAAAATATTTCAATTAGTTCATTAACTATACAGAATTATTTAAAATATTTTGAGAATGCATGTATTTTTAATAAAGTCTTAAGAGAGGATATTAAAGGAAAAAAAATTTTATCAACAAACGAAAAATATTATGTTGTAGATATAGGTTTTATTCATGCAATAAGGGGAATTAATCAAGTTCAAAAAAATAGAGGCCATATTATTGAAAACATTGTATATTTGGAACTTGTAAAAAGAGGATATTCAGTTAGAATAGGAAAACTTAATGGTAGTGAAATAGACTTTTTATGTAAAAAATCAGATGAAGTATTTTATATTCAAGTTACTGAAAGAATACATGAAGCAAATAGAAATAGAGAATTTGATCCATTGTTAAAAGTAAAAGATGTTTATCCGAAATATATAATTAGTGAAGATGTAGAAGATAAATCTAATAATGGAATAAAACACATTAATTTATTAGACTTTTTAATTAACTTTTTAGATTAACTAATACTAAATTATTACAATTATAAAATAAAATTTTAATATTTAATATTTTTAAAATTCTTTGTTTTATAAAAAAAAACTTCAAATACCTATATTTATAATATTAAAAATAATATATAAAATTATAAAATATTATAACTAATTTTAAATTAAATTAAATAAAATAATGAATATATATTATAAGAAATTTAAATTATAAACAGAATACTTTGGTGGCAAATAATGGATAATACAAATATTGAACTAATTAGCGGAGATCCAAAAAAGCTATAATAAAATTAAGTATTCCTATATTTATTGCATTAATTATTTCATTACTTTATGATTTAATTGATACAATCTGGGTAGCTGGTTTAGGTCCTAAAGCACTTTCTGCAATGGGATTTATATCACCCATATATTTGTTTTTAGTAAGTATAGGTGTAGGTATTGGTGCAGCTTCAAGCTCTTTAATTTCTATAAGTATTGGTGCTAAAGATCATAAACATGCAAATAATGTAGGTCTACATGCAATCTTATTAGGAGGAATATTATCCATTATCCCTGTATCTTTAGTCCTATTTTTCTTGAAGCCCCTTTTAATATTTATAGGAGCAGGAAATGTTCTAAGCTATGCAATAGATTATAGTCAAATCATATTTTTATTCTTATTTGTCTTTATATATTCAAATCTAGGATCATCTTTTTTTAGAGCTGAAGGTAATGTAAAAAGAGCAACACGGGCAGTGGTTTTAGGTTCAATTTTAGATGTAATATTAGACCCTATATTTATTTATACTTTTAATTTAGGAATGAAAGGTGCTGCAATAGCAACAGTATTATCTGTTTTAATTTCTTGTATAATAATGGCTTATTGGTTATGGATTAAAAAGGATAACTATCTTGAATTATCATATAAACATTTCAAATTAGATTACAATATTATAAAAGAAATTATTAGTCTTGCAATCCCTACTACCTTAGAAACAACAATATATTCATTATTAAGTTTATTTATAAATTATTTTATTATGCAAGTGTCTAATCATGTATCAGTAGCAGTATTTACATCCTCAAGCCAAATACTTCAATTTACAACTATGCCCTTAACTGCTATATCAACAGCACTTTTAACCGTTGCAGGTGTTTCTTATGGTGCTAAGAATTTTGAAAACCTAAAAACTGCACATTCTTTTACAATTAGAATAGGTTTTCTATTAGCAATAATATCCTCTGGCATAATGGTTATATTTTCATCACCTATTGCAACAGTCTTTAGTTATTCCAGTAAAAGTGTAGGATTAGCACCCCAAATTGCATCAACATTATGTATATTAAGTTTATATGTTATATCAATTCCACATGGGTTAATGTCATCTGCACTATTCAAATCAATTGGAAAAGGAACATATTGTTTAATTCTCACTATTATTAGATCACTTTTACTAGAGGTAGTGTGCGCATATTTATTCTGTTTTATATTTGGATGGGGTTTAACTGGAATATATACAGGTTTAATAATCGGAAGTTTCTTAGGTTCAGTAGTTGGATATGTGTGGGCTAAAGTATTTATTATTAACAAATTAGAACATAAACAGTTTAAAGAATATATTCATGAAAAGAGGATGTACAAGTAATTTTATAAAATTTAATTTAGATTTAAATATTTAAGAATTATAGGGAAAATTTAAATTAAATATTAAAAAATTCTTTAGTGTTTTTAGTAACCTGGTCTGCAAGCACTTCACAATCAATATCCATTTCATAAGCTATTCTATTTAAAATATGAGGCAAATATTTCGGTTCATTTCTATGTTTTTTAGGTTTAGGTTTTAAATCCCTAGGTATAAGAAATGGACCATCAGTTTCAATCATTAATCTCTCTGGAGGAATATGTTTTACAGCTTCTCTTAATTCATCACCACGGCGTTCATCACATATCCAACCTGTAACACCTATATAACATCCTAGTGAAAGATAATCTTCAACTTCATATTTATCTCCTGTAAAACAATGAACTACAGATTTTTTCGCCACATCTGGAAATTGTCTAAGTATTTTAGAAAAATCATAGTATGATTCTCTATCATGTAGAAATACAGGCATTTGAAGTTTATCTGCTAATTCCAATTGATTTTTAAACCATTTTCTTTGAATATTTTGAGGTGAAAAGTTTCTGTTATAATCAAGGCCACATTCACCAATTGCAACTACAGATTCGTTTTTTGCTAAATCTTCTAATATATTTAATGTATCTTCATCACAATTTTTAGCATCATGAGGATGAACACCTGCTGTTGAATATAAAACACCAGGAGATTTAGATGCATACTCAAATGCTTCAATACTTGATTTAATACTAGATCCTGTGATAATTGCTTTTTCAACACCCACTTTAGCCCCATTTTTTATTATATCTTGCCTATCCTTATTATAGGATTTGTGCATTAAATTTAATCCAATGTCTATAAGTTTCATAATCTCACATTACCCTTACTACAAATTTTTTATTTATAAATCAAATATACAAGTAATAAAATTAATATAATTTTAAATTATATTAAATAAGATATTAAATGTTTATTTAAATATAAATATTTAATAAATATTATAATGCTTATAAAATTAATTTTACCTTATAATGTATTTGTCAATTTGTTAGTTGGTAATTTTGTTTTTGTGATTTTTTAGATTAAAATTTTTGATTTTTTGCTTTTTGAGAAAAATTTTCATAAAATATATATTACCTATTTTTTTTACAAAATTTTTTTCTTATTAAATTCGTTCTTTTTCATATTTAATTATATTTTTATTAGTAA
>NZ_CAJOKH010000066.1 GCF_905235195.1 uncultured Methanobrevibacter sp.
TTAAAATTGTCTTTTGGAAAAATAAAAGGAATGATTTTATATTTGCTAATTCCTAATTGATAGTTTTTATAGCTGTAATAGCCTTTATCAAATATTAAGATGTCTCCTTTTTGAATCATACGTCTTTTTTGAAGATTTTCCATGATTTCATCAAAAGTTTTCCATCATTTGGAGCTCCAGAATGGATTAAAATAGAAACAGGATTCATACTATTAAAATCAACGATAACAGTTGCTTTAAATCCAATATAAAATCCTTTAGAAGATGAATAACTCCATTTTAAATTCAATGATTTGAGATGTTTTTAGTCTTTTTATTCCTATGGAAATTAATATCAAAGTCCACATGTGTGGTATCAACAATAAAAGTCTTTTTTTCTCGTCTTCTAACGTAATTTCTTGAATTTAAGATAGGGTTTAATGCTTTAACAAGTTGTTCTGAGGCTTGTTTTGAAAAATTTTTGTAAACTTGATCGACATTTAAAAATTCAGAGATATTAAAGTATTTGGGAAGTTTTTCTTTTGATTCTAGCTATTTGAAGATAAATGGAATGTCTAATCCAAAGAACATGCTGATGAATATGATTTTAAATGTAAATACTTGTTTGTTAATGTTTTTAAAATCATATGAAGCTAATATTTCAGAAGTTTCTCTGCTAAATATTTCTTTCAACAAAGTATAATTTGGGTCTTTAATATCTAAATTTAATCTGTGTTTCATTGGAATCACTAAATTAATATATATAACACACACTATTTAAATTTAACGATATAAAGGCCCTTTTTATTAAAATTAATTAAGATTAAATTGTATTTTTACAAATTACCATAAACGAATCTTATAAATATAAAAAATATGAGTTTTTGGCCCGAATTTTAAGCAAAAAATTTCAGACCTCTAAATTTCTTAATTTTCTTATTTTTTAAATATTTATTTTAGAAAACCATTACTCGAAAAATTTATATTTTAAAAAATAACTAGTTAAATAATGTGTAATGAGATGTTATTATTAGAATAAATAATTATAATAAATGTATTTTAATAGTTTTTATCAACAATAATTATTTCTGAGGCTATTTCTGCAGGATTATATGGATCAAATACTCAAAATTATTATTTTAAAGAATATACCTTTAATGTACCTTCCTCATATAAATTAACAGGAAAAGGATTTGGCAGTTCCAGTAAGTTAAATTATATGAATTTTAAAAAAGGAAATGATTATGTGAAGGTTAATATAGATAAATATTCATCTAAATTCAATAAAAAAAATCATGGATGGATATACTTATTTCACATGGGATGGTCAATCATATATAAAACAAGTATTTCTGGAGGCACTGGTTTTTATAATGAACAAGATGGTGTTAAAACATTTGTTTTTGCATCTGGGAATGATGTAATATATTTACAAACAAAAGGAGTAGATATCTCCTATGTCATATCAGGTATTACTCAAAAAGATTATGTATCCAAAACACATGACGAATATGATTTTGATGATGATTTAGATTATGAATCAGATGCATATGATGATAGTTTTGATGATTCCTTTGATGATGGATCTTATTATAATTATAATTGGTAAATCTTCTTTTTAAACTATTTTTATTAGATATTCAGCTTTTAAAGGATGTAACCAATTACAATTTTTACTTATTTTTCTTAATTTTTTATCTTAATTATTTTAAAGGTTTTTTTAAATAATATTAATCCTTGTTAAGAGTTTAAAAAAGGTTTAATACACAGATGAGCTAAATAGGTTTAATTTTATTCTTTAATTTCTTATTTTTACAAAACTCTATTAGAATTTAAAAAATAATTATTTTCTAAAAAATAAGACAGTAACAGTATATTTAAAATTAAATTTTAAAAAATAAGGGAGTAACACTATATTTAAAAATAAAATTTAAAAAAGGTAAAACACCATGTCTAAAAAAAAATAAAAAAATGGAATTTAAATTGGCTTTGCAATTATATTATAAATTCCATCTGTAATTTTATTTATAGATTTAGTAAAAACATCTCTTGAAAATATGTAGGTAAATAGGAAAGCAAGTCCAATTATTAGTATGATTGATAGTGGTAGGTTATTTTTAAGTGAATGTGGTACTATTTTTTTTAGACATAAAAAGATATATACATGAAGTAAATATACTGATAGGGAATTTCTACCGAATTGGGTAAGGAAACAGTTTTTATTTGTCATAACTTTATCAGCTATCATTACTATTCCAATTTGCACTACAATCACAATTAATCTTTTAATCATTTCATATAAGAGGTTTCCAGCATATGGGTCTCTAAATGCGAAGAATTTAAAATCGAATTTATAACATATGGCGATTATAGTGATTATAATTAAAACTGATATAATTTTGTAGTGTTTATTGAAGAAATCAACTATTTTTGTAAATGGAGTTGTAATATTGTTCTTTGTTTCTTTATAGTAGAATCCTACTAAAAACAGAGGGAAATATCCAAAACAACGGGTCAATCCTAATAAGTCAGGATCTAGATTTATAAATCCCATTATTAATGCACATATTATTGAAGCTAATATTGGGTATTTGAATCTGTTGAAAATTGGTAGCATTATTTTCATTATGAACAATGCCATCAAGAACCATAAACACATAGTAGTTTTAAAGAAAAAACATGGAACAGCTACTTTACTACCTAAAACAAGCCATACAAAAAGTGTACCAACTATATAAAAAAATATATATGGTATTATTAAACGCTTGAAACTTTTTATAGGTTCATCAGGTCCTATTTTTGAAAAATAACCAGCTACAAAAAACAGCAATGGTAAGCAACTTAGCACCAATAATTTATGTGTAAAACCAGCAAAAATACCTAGTATATCGAAATGTACTATTAAAACTATAAGTATTCCTATTCCTCTTATATTATCATATTTGTCTAATCTCTTTTTAACTTCCATTATTATCTTTCTCCTTTGAAAATATTAAATAATTATTTATTAAAATTAAATTCAACTAATATTAATAAAATAAATTATGAGATATATTAATAAAAATTGCTCCAAATATTATACTACTATTATTTTTACCTTTTTTATTGGGTTTGTTATAAATATTATTTGATTTAAAGCTTACAATGAAATTATAAATTTTGTTACATCATGTTCAATTACAATTCCTCCAAGATTAGAAAAGATTAATCTGTATCAGAATCATAAGTATAATTATTTTCTAATATAATTTCACTTGAAGGGCTTTAATTTTAGAAAATATAAACAAATTTTAATAAAATATAAGCATAATTTTAATATATGAATTATTTATTTTATATCTTAATACTTCAGTTCAGTTTAATATTGATTCCGTAACTATATATTATTTACTATTATATTCATATACTTTTGAATAATATTAGCAAATAATCATTATTTGATATGGAATTTAAATATAATTATTAAATTTTAAATAAATATGGATTATCTTAAAATTTAATTTTTAAATAAATTTATTTTATTAATTCAAGGACAAATTTATTTTTTCATTTTTAAAAACCATATTTTTCCAACTGTACTATCCGATGTAAAATCTGCAGAATATGTTCGTATAAGTTTCTTATTTTTCATAATGGTGAGGATTCATATCCTTCTGGGACTTTCATCTATAATCTGTTAATATTCTAGCATTACTAAAAGTAATAAAAAATATTTCTTAATCTATTTTAAAATTTTATTTTTCTAATTATTCTATGGGTATAGGTCTTAAAATTCTTTTTTTAGTTGAATTTTTCAAAAACAATATCTGCTGCCATATAAGACAGTTCAAATAACATAAAACAAACAAATGTCCAAATATTGAATACTCCACAAATAGCAAGCAGGAGTATTACAATTTTCATCATAAACCTGTATTCAAAAAATAAATTTAAAAACTTGTTTTTTGTTAATGTTGAAATTTTTTCATGACCTATTTCATCACCCATACTTCCTAAAATACAAACTAGCATAATAGTTAATTCTAAATGAGGAATTCCTGCAAATAACAATATTGCTGTAAAAACAACCAAACTGATTATATGGTGAATTCCATCTACTTTTAAAACTAGAAGATTTCCTATTAGGATAGAAATGAAAATATAGGCTGCATCAATATTGTAAATTGTAGCTGCAACAGATGCAATAGCACATAAAATATCTAAAAATATTGAGAAAGTCAGATTATCTTTAATATCGTATAAATCATCTGAATATTTCATGAAAAAACCAGATAAAATATAAAGAAAAGCTAGAATTATATAAGTCATTTAATCACAATAATTTTTAATATTCATTTAATAATTATTTTAGTTATTATATATTAAATATTTTAAGGCATTTTTAAAATCTACTGATTTTTTTTCTTTTTTTCATTATTTTCTATTATACTGATTTAAATATTCTTGGAGATTATAGAAAACAATTTTTTTCATAGTTTTTTTACCTTTTAATACTTTAAACAATTTTTTCAAATTTATTTTTATAATGGTCTAATAACTTATTGCTTAAATCAAAGAATCTTTTAAAGTTTTATAAGAAATTATATTGGATAATAATAAGAAAATACCAATATAATAATGCTAATGATAATAAAAAGGGTAATATAATAATACGCTACGTTATTTTTCTATTAAATAATCTACCATATGATCAATCCATTTTGAGAGAAAATTAAGTTTAGTATCTACTATATGTATCCATAATTTTTCTATTGTTAATCTTCAATTCCACTACATATATATATAAATTATAATTGTTAGTATAATTCCAATTAAAGGTAAATATGGGGAGTTATAATAAGTAGTTAAATGTAATTGGTTCCATAGGAAGTCTTTGAGAATAGTATTTTCGTGAATTAAATAAACACCTAATGCACTTCTTGCTAGGTAATTAATGTGCTTATTGAAAATTCTTCTCTTTTTAAGAATATTAAAAATACACATAATGATGCAATTAGAATAAAGAATTTTTTTTCAGCAAAAAATCCTGTAAATAATGTGTTTTTCATAATACTCTCTATTGGTAAACTCCACCATAAATAAGCATTACTATTTAAATCCATAAATCCGAAAATTAAAGTTCCAATATATGTTAAAATTATGGAAATTATAAGTCCAATTATTAATTTATTAGTTTTTAGTTTATCTAAATCTAGATATAATCGAATATAACTACCTATTAAGTATATTACAAAGAACCATATTAATGGGGTATATTGGAAGTTATTACCTGTAAATGCTGTTTGGGTTGGATATGAGGTCAGTGGGGGGAAGAATAGTTGGAAATACAGACCATAAAACCATTGATAATAATATTACTTTAAGAAGTGTTTTTTATGATAAAGCTTTTATACACTTGTTCATAAATGGAGAAAATAACATGAGTATAATATAAGATGTTACAAACCAGTATCCACTATGGCTAATAGGAAAAAGACTTTGACCAAGACTTTCAACAGCTATGTTTGAAGGGGTTAAAATAAATATGCCTAATGCCAAAAATAGGAATGAATAAAAATAAACTTCTCCTCCAAGTACTGATAATTTTCTAAGGGTAAATTTACTTTCAATCATAAAATAGGATGAAATTAAAATAAAAACAACAAACCGAGTTTACCAAACATTACCATCAAAATTAAAATATATGTATTAATATTTGTAATAACAATATTAGTTCCATACATTCCATGTACTACGAAATGATATGATTAAAAGCATTGAAATAATTCTAATATTTCTAAGTTTGTGTTACGTTGATTTTTTAATTGCATATTATTAGTTTTGTTAGAAATATATTTAAATCTTTTTTCTATTATTTCTTTACACTCATAATTAGTCTTAAAGCAGGATTAGCTTTTTTTTAAATTTTAATATGTTAGGTTTAATTGTATTCTTAGCCATTTTTTATAATGCCAACTATAAATTGTAGCTTATCTTATGATTTGAATTTTTAGAATTTCAAAGTTTAGTAAATCAAATATCTACTATTGATTTTTATTAAGAAAATTTTTTAGAAACTATAAATTATCTAATATATGGCCTTTTATAAAAGTTTAATATATATAAACAATATATAAATTATTTATATAATTATTAAATTTTTATTTATTTAATTAATTAATTTTATTTTAAAAGGTTTTTCTCATGTATGATAATAAACAAGTTATTGTAATTATTCCTGCTAGAGGAGGCTCTAAAGCAATTCCTAAAAAGAATATTAGATTTTTAGGAGATAAACCCCTTGTAGCACATGTTATTAATAGTGTAAAAAAATCTCAATATGTAGATAAGATTTTGGTTTCAACAGATGATTCTAAAATACAATTCATTGCTCAAAAATATGGGGTTTCAGTTTCTTTTAGAAGTTCTGAACTTGCAGGTGATGATGTACCTCTTGATCCTGTAATATATGATGCAGTTACTCGTGAAGAGAAAAAATTAATGGATGAATTTGATTTGGTTTTTACTATTCAACCTACATCTCCTTTACTTAAATCTTCAACTTTAGATCAAGCTATTGAAAAAATAGTTTCAGAAGATTTAGATACTATAATAAGTGTTGTGGATTCAAGAGCATTAAGATGGGGATTAGATGAAGAAAATGGTTCATTTTATCCATTATATGAAGAAAGATTAAACAGACAATATTTACCAAAAGTTTTCAAAGAGACTGGTGCTATTTTAGGTACAAAAAGAAAATTCATTAAGGAAGATTCACGTATTGGTGATAATGTTGGTGTAATTGAGGTTTCCCGTGAAGAAAGTGTTGACATTGATAATTATGAAGATTGGTGGGTTGCCGAAAAACTTTTAAATAAAAAACGAATCATTATAAAAACTGATTCAACTAATATTATTGGAACGGGCCATATATTCAGATGTCTTTCCTTTGCATCTAAATTAACTAATCATGAAGTTGTATTTTTACTTGATGATAATAAACCTATTGGAATTGAACTTGTAAGTAAGGAAAATTATTCTATTATAACTCATAATGGAGATAATGATCTCATTGAAAAAATATTGGACTTTAATCCTGATATTGTTGTAAATGATATTTTAGATACTGATGTAGATTATATGGGACAGTTAAAAGATCTAGGATACTTTATTATTAACTTTGAGGATATTGGTCCTGGAGTCCAATATGCTAATTTGGTCTTTGATGCATTATATGAAAATGAATCTAATATTCCAAATGTTTACTCTGGACCTGATTATTATATGCTTAGAGGAGAATTTTATTATCACTCTTTTAAATATGTTCAAGAAGAGGTTAATGAGGTACTTTTGACATTTGGAGGAACAGACCCTAATAATTTAACTGAAAAAACCTTGGATGCAATAATCGAATCTGGTTTTGATAAAAGTATAACCGTTATTTTGGGTATTGGATATAAAGATAAAAACGGAATTAAAAATAAATATGAAAATAATATTAATGTTAGAATATTTGAAAATGTTAAAAATATAAGTGATTATATGGCGGCTGCTGATTTAATATTTACCTCAGCAGGAAGGACCATGTATGAGGTTGCATCACTAGCTGTTCCTTGTGTTTGCATATGTCAAAATGAAAGAGAAATGACCCATTCATTTGGTGTTAGGGAAAATGGTTTTATCAATATGGGTCTTGGTGAAAATCTTCAAAAAGAAGATATAACAAATGTATTTCTAGAAATTATTGAAGATTATTCTCTTAGACTTAAATTATCTGAGTCTATGAAATTGGTTGATTTAAAACATGGTTATGAAAATATAATGAATGTTTTAAGAATAAATTATAAAGCGTTTATGAGGGAAAAAGAACTTGAAACAGGAAAAAAGGGTAATTTCCATTTCTAGACATAATTTTAACATAGTTTTTAAATTTTCTTATCTTAAGTTTTAATTAAATTTTAAGTTTATTAAATTTTTAATTTTAATTAATTTTTAATTAAATTTTAAGTTTTAATTTACTTTTAAGTTTATTAAATTTTTAATT
>NZ_CAJOKH010000067.1 GCF_905235195.1 uncultured Methanobrevibacter sp.
ATCTATTAAAAATATCAATTTTCTTGAATAAGTTCCATTTTTAACAACATCATGAGAGTTATATTCTGGACAAAAAACATTTTGAAGGTTTAAAATATTTTTTACCATTTTTTTTTACTTAAGATAAATAAAGGATTATCAACAGTTTGACAACTGATACGTTTTTTATCCTAATCGTACGGAATTTAGAAAACTCCAGAATCAAATCGGAAAGTTTAAATTGTTTATCAGACATAATACTATTTGAAGCTTTTATATTTGGTTTTGTCGTATTAATATATTAGCTTCACCTTATATATTAAGTTTACTACTTTTAAATTAAAAATAACGGAAAATTAATAGAGAAAAAAATTATATTGAAATATTTTTTAAAAATTAAAATCACTTAAGTTTTTTAAAGTGCCGATTTATAATTAATCATAATCTATATATTATAAAATTTATATAAATTAGATTAGTAATATTAAAATAATATAAAATTAATAGATTTTTAAAGGGAGAATAAAATGAAGGATAAATGTATATACTCTAAAAATTTTGATAAGGATGTATCAGCATCAGTTTATTATGCTTTATATGCCTTACAACATAGAGGTCAAGAATCTGCAGGTATTGCTACCTATAACCATCAAAAAGGAATCAATTATTATTGTGGTATGGGTTTAGTATCTGATGTCTTTAAAAATAATGAACTTCAAAAATTAGAGGGAGAAATCGGAATTGGTCATGTAAGGTATTCTACAACTGGCCAATCAAAACTTGAAAATTCTCAACCTTTTGTAACAGACTTTGAAGGAGGATATATTGCTATGGCTCATAATGGAGACATAGTTAATTCTAAACATTTAAGATTACACCTTGAAAATATAGGTTATGAATTTAATTCAGATACAGACAGTGAGGTTTTATGTTATCTTATTAAAGAAGAACATTCTAAAAATGGAGATATTATAAAAACCTTGGAAAAAATTTCAAAAATGATTATAGGTTCTTATTCAATTGTAATATTAATCAATGATGAATTATATGCTATTCGTGATCCAAAAGCTATGAAACCACTAGCTATTGCTAAAAAAGATGATAAGTATATTGTGGCAAGTGAATCTGTTGCTTTTGATGTTATTAGTGCTGAGTTTATTAGAGACTTTAAGCCTGGTGAGATAATATCTGTTATTGATGGGGAACTTACAAGCCATACTTTAGAAATTGCTGATAAATATAATAATGCAAGGTGTATGTTTGAGTATGTTTACTTTGCAAGGCCTGATAGTGTTATTGATGAAAAATCAGTTTTTGATGTTAGATTGAATATTGGTAAAAAATTATATGAAGAATTCCCATTTGATGCTGATTTAGTAGTACCAGTACCTGATTCTTCAATTCCATGTGCTCTAGGTTATGCACGTGCAAGTGGAATAGACTATGGTGAAGGTTTGATTAAAAATAGATATGTTGGAAGAACATTTATTATGCCTTCTCAAGAAGAGAGAGAATTGGCAGTAAAACTTAAATTAAATCCTCTTAAGGAAGGTCTTCAAGGTAAAGATATTGTACTTATTGATGATAGTATTGTAAGAGGTACTACCTCTGCTGAATTAATTAACATTTTAAGAGAGGCAGGAGCACGTAAGATTTATTTGCTTATTGGTTGTCCTCCAGTTATTGCACCATGTTTCTATGGTGTTGCAATGGCATCTAAAGATGAATTAATTGCGGCAAACTTCACTATTGAAGAGATTCAAGAAAAAATTGGTTCAGATGCTTTAGGTTATATTAGTATTCCTTCACTTGTTGAGGCTATTGGTATGGGAGAGGATGAACTTTGTCTTGGTTGTATTAATGAGAAATATCCTACTGAAATACCAAATGATTTGGAAGCAGAATCCTATTATGATTTCTTAATCCAAAGTTTTTCAAAAGATGATTAAATTATTATAATTTCCTCTTTTTATTTTTCTTTTTATTTTTTATTTTTCTATTTTTTTACTAGTCATTATTGCATTTATTTAAAATTAATTATTAACTTATTGGGGTATTATGGTAGAACTACTATCTCCTGCAGGAGACTTCACAGCACTTAGTGCAGTTGTTAAAAATGGTGCGGATGCTATTTATATTGGTCTTGAAGGGGTCAATATGAGGATTAATGCATCAAACTTTAAAATGGATGATATTAAAAAGGCATCTAAAATATGTAACGACTATGGTTCTAAATTATATGTATGTACAAATACTATTTTAAAAGATAAAGACATACTTAGATTGTCAAAACAAATACCTGAACTTGCACAAAGGGATGTGGATGGTGTTATTTTATCAGACATTGCTCTTATAGAAAAATGTATAGATAGTGGCATAGAAGCTCATATTAGTGTACAAGAAAATGTTACAAATACTGATACACTTAAAGTATTATCTAAAATTGGTGCTAAAAGAGCAATTTTATCACGTGAATTATCAATTAATGAGATTAAAAATATTGCATCTAAATCTCCAATTGAAACGGAAGTCTTTATACATGGTGCAATGTGTATGGCCATATCTGGCAGATGTTTTTTAAGTTATGGTTTATATGGCCGTAGTGCTAATTGTGGAGATTGTCTCCAACCCTGTCGTAAAAACTGGAAATTAAGTTTTGATTATGATAAAAACGATAAAGTAATTAATAGTAGTGATTTAAAAACTGATGAAGAGACATTTTTTATTTCAGAGGCCTATGATAATTCATATAGAACCACATTTTTCTCACCAAAAGATATGTCGATGATTGAACATATTCCTGAATTAATTGATACTGGTGTTGATGCTTTTAAAATAGAAGGTAGAGCTAGATCAGCTGATTATGCTGCAACAGCAACATCTGTTTATCGTGAAGCTATTGATTTGTATCAGAGTGACAAGGAAAAATATAAATATAATCCGCAATGGATGGAAAGGTTAAATGAAGTTTTTAATCGAGGTTATGATACTGGTTTTTATTTTAACACTCCCTATGAAATAAGCGAAAACAATAAATCTAAATATATTAAAAAAGATATTGGTAAAGTAATTAATTATTATAATAAAGTAAAAGTTGCTGAAATTAAAATTTGGGATGATTTATCAGTTGGTGATGAGATAATGATTCAAGGACCAACCACAGGTTCCATTCGACATACTATAGATTCTATGGAAATAAACAATGAGCAAATAGATTTTGTCGAAAAAGGTCTAAATGTAGGTATAAAAATACCTTATAAATTACGTAAAAATGATTTTGTATATAAATTAGTTGAAAGAGTTGAAGGTAATTAATATGGGTGAAAAAAGAATAGCTATTTATGGAAAAGGTGGAATTGGTAAATCTACAACTGTTGCTAATTTATCTGCAGCTTTAAGTAATCAAGATTTAAAGGTTATGGTTATAGGATGTGATCCTAAGGCAGATACTACTAGAACATTATATGGTCAAAGGTTACCTACTATTATAAATACAATTGAAGAGAATAAAAATCCTTCTCTTGAGGATATTGTTTTTAAAGGATATAATGATATATTATGTACAGAAAGTGGAGGACCCAAACCTGGTGTTGGTTGTGCTGGACGTGGTGTAATTGTTGCTATGAAAAACCTTGAAAAACTTAATGCATTTGATGAAGATTTGGATGTAAGGTTTTATGATGTATTAGGAGATGTTGTATGTGGTGGCTTTTCAGTACCACTTAGAAAGGATTATGCTGATGAGGTTTACATTGTATCATCAGGTGAATATATGTCACTTTATGCGGCTAATAATATATCTCGAGGAATTAAAAAATTAAAAGGCAATCTTAGCGGAATTATCTTAAATAAACGTAATGTTTTAAATGAAGAGGATATTGTTTCAATTTTTGCAGAAAAAATAGGTACAAAGGTTGTAGGTGTTATTGATAGAAGTCATCTTATACAGGATGCTGAGCTTGATGCAAAAACAGTAGTTGAAAAATACCCAGAATCTGTTGAAGCAGAGTTATATTCAGTACTTGCAGAGAATATTTTAAATAATAATGAAAAATCTACTCCCGAGCCTATGGATGAAGATGAATTTGAAGATTTCTTTAAATCCTTTTCTAATTAGTTTTTTTTATTAATTTTATTTATTTAGATTTTCATTGAAATACTTAAGGTCAAAGTAACTCATATTATTATTTTGATAAGCATTTATACATTCTATTTTTGCATTTTTAATTTTTTTAAAATAATAGAGATGACTTTCGCAATTACAATCACTAGAACCGAATTTATCTATCTTATTATTTGATTTCTTATTAATAAATTCTGATAATTTACATTCCAATTTCTTAGTTGAAATTGTAAATATTACATCAATAATTTCACTATTTTGGTCTTTAAGAAGATAATCTATATGCCAATGTAATTTTTTATCATCCGATAAATGTCTTTTTATACGAGCAATTATTGAGTTCATTGCAGAACCAATATAAATATAACATCCTTTATCAAAGTTAATTTTACCTAGTGAACCTATTTTAATTGTTGATTTTTCCTTTAGATTAATAATTAGACAGTAGGTTCCTTTCATATTATCACATTTTTTTATTAAATCTTGCTAATATAATTAAATATTATATATATGATTTAATCATAATATTTTTTATAATTTTAAATTAAAGCTTATTTAATTATTGGATAATTAAATTTATTAAATTTAAGCAATAAACAATTATATATTATTAATAAATTTTTTGGGAAATTGTTATGAACTTAAAAATTAAAGCTAAAGGGCATTCAAATATAACTGCCCAACATCACTCAACATTTGAGATTACTAAAGATAAAACATTGACTAAAGCAGGTGACTGTATTATTGGTTTGGATATGGATAAAACTATGCTTAATTTTCCAGAAGATTTCAAAGAAAAGCTACAAAATGATAATACAAAAGTTAGGGTATGTCTTAAAACTGAAAATGGCTATGATGAGATTTGTGGAAAAGGTGATCATCGATTGCCTTTAAATCATTTAACAGATATTGTTATAAGAAAAAGTGATTTTATTTGTAGTAGAACTTTAATGATTCATGCTGATAAGGCAGCAAGTGATTTAGATAGAAATTTAATCAATGATTTGGCTAATTTTAAAGACATTTATATGGAAATCATATTAGAATAGTTTAAATAATTTTTTTTATCTATATTTTAAAAACTTTAATTATATATGGATAAATTTTGAAAATTTTAAAATTTAAAATATTTTCAATTTCATTTAGAAACAATATGCTTTAATTTTATTTTTTTTTAATTTATCTAATTTTATCTTAGAATATAAAATATTAGATATATTTATATACTATTATTAGTATATATTTGATTACTGTATATTTAGTATTATCAAATATGCGGGGATGGTCGAGTGGTCAAAGGCGCTAGGTTGAGGGCCTAGTGGGTTAGTCCCTTCGCGGGTTCAAGTCCCGTTCCCCGCACTAAAAAATATATTACTCAACTATTTTTAGATTTTAAACAATACTTTAATTTTAATATTTCTATCTAAATTCAATAATTTTATTCATTTAAAATATCTGATTTAAATATTTATAAAATGTGCTGTTTTTAAAAAAGAAAGACAGAAATTATTAACTTTTCTTAATTTTTTAAGTATTTATTATAATATATTTTAATTTATTAAGATTTTAATTTTTTAAGTATTATTATAATAAATATTATCAAAATTTGGGTAATTATAAATAAAAGTATGTTTGAATTTCCATAAACAGTCATAAAGGTGAAAATTAAAAGAGCGGAAATCATAAAACCTATTAAAGAAATTTTTGGTTGATCTATTTTTTTTAATAGTAATATGCTAACTGTACCTATAGTTAAACATATTATTCCACTAGCGAACATTGAATAATCATTAAATGAAATAGGTGAGAGAATGATTTCAATTACAACTATTAACATAGCGATTAATTCTATGATATATAGTATTTTTCTTTGAATACTATTATTTTTTATAGTTTTATCGTATTTTTTAATTTTTTTCAAAAATCCGCTATCATTATCAGCATCGAACTTTTTAACTACATCTTTATTTTCGTATTGTTTATCAAAATTATTGAATAGATATCTTAAGAATAAGTAATATATAATGGCAAATACTACTTCACTAACAGTAATTCCAATTAATACACAGCTAGCATTAGCTAATATTTTAAATAATACAAATATTATACTTACTTGCATAATAATTTTTATTATAGTAAATAATAGTGAGTACATACTTTTTCCAAAACCGTCTAACATCTTTGAAGAAATTGTTGCAATAGAAATTGAAATTATTATAAATATTCCAAAAATTGCAATCCACAATATTTGTGATTCCATTCCGGTAATGGAAAAAAATTTATAGGCATAATTACGTATAATCATGAATCCAATCATCACTATAACCGCTGTAATAATTGACACTTTAAGAACGTATTTATACATTTCATTTAATTTATCGAATTGTTGTCCTCCGAATAAATGTCCTGTAACACTCATTAATGCTCCACCATAACCACGAGTTGGTGAAGACAATAATGTTCTAATTTTATTTGATACTGAATAAAGTATAGGTCCTATTTCGCCCATTGTTATTAGTAATATACCATTAATAAATGATGATGAGAAAGCCCATAATCCACTATCTAAGAAATTAGGAAGAGCAACTTTGAAAATTTCAGTTATAATGTATGGTCGGAATTTAAAGTATTTTTTAGATAAAGGTACTTTAGTTTTTCCAGAGGTATATAAATATAAAAAGATTATAAATGGAATCATTGAAGATAAAACGGTAGTATATGCTGCTCCTTTAATTCCTAAATGTAATGTAAAAATAAAAATAGGATCTAAAATTATATTTAATATATTTGATGATATCATTAATATTGTTGGAATTTTTGAATTTCCTTCTGCTTGAAAAGTTTCAGAGAACACATTAAGCATAATGAATATATATGCAAAAGTTATAATTGGAATTAAATAATCCCAAACTAGAAGATATGATTCAGATTGATTCACATCATATAATAGTCCTTGGGTGAATAAAGCACATATTACTATAAGAACCCATATTATATTAGATAAAAGTAATCCATGAATTAATGTATTATATGCATTTTCATAATCATCTGCCCCCATAAAACGAGACATAAGAGAATTAGTTCCCATACCAATTGAATCACCAAATGCAAATATAAGAGAAACAAAAGGTATTGAAATACCTACTGCAAAACTAGCATGAATACTTATTTGTGATATCCATACCATATCAACTATGCCATAAAATGCATTAAAAATACAAAAACCAATTAAAGGTATACTTAAATTCCAGAAAGACTTTTTAGGCACTGAAACCATATCAACTTTTTTATTCATAAATACTATTTTTAACTTTATCCTTAAAAAATTTTTTTAAAAATTGATTTATTTTATTATTTTTTTAAATATTTTAATAATAATTTCATATTTATTTCATTTTTCCTCTTAAAATTACTATTTATTTTTATTATTAGTAAATCCTTGTTTATTAAAAAAATATAATTTCAAATTTTAATCATTTTTTTAAAATTCAAATACTAAGATAAAATATTCGTATTTTACTAATATTAACATCGATTTTTTTTATTAATTTTCTTAAATAAATTTTTATAAATTTTATTTTAAAAATTCATTAATATTTTACCAATGCTGTCAAGCTAAGAAAATTTTGATTTTTTAAAAGCTATCTTGAATGTTTGATTTGCATTTTTTATGATAATATTTATCTTTTTCTCTTTCTTCA
>NZ_CAJOKH010000068.1 GCF_905235195.1 uncultured Methanobrevibacter sp.
GGTGCTAAAAGACAAATAAAATCAAATAATATAAAATGGATGGAAAATAATGTTTCAGGACTTAAATAAATTTTTATCAGTTAAATTTTTTACAGTCCCATAATTTGGATAATAAGTAGAATAATAGAATGATAATGGAAATAGTTTAAAAATTGAATATAAAAAAAGTAAAAAATAGTTAAAAAAAGTATAAATTAAATTTTATGAACTACCAAATAAACTTCCAAATAACTTTCCAGGGTCTGTAAATAATCCTGTTATAGCATCAAGGAAAGTTGGATAGCTAGATGATAATACAAACAAGTATATTATATAGAATATTACAAGTAAAATTAAAATTACAAGTAGAGCTGTAAGTAAGATATCTACGTTTGAATAAGGTTCCTTGTTTCTTCTTGAACGTTTGGGAACTTTATGGAAATTTCTTCTTCTTGATAATGAAGTATTTCTTTCGTGTTGTGGGGTCCATTCCTCATATATTCTTGAAGGTATTTCTTCTTCATAATAGTCTGGCATTGGAGCAATTTCTTCAAGGTCTTTATCAAGAGCTAATTGCTCTTTAAGGGAAAGCTCTTGTTTTTCAGGTTCATCATAATAAAGATCCTCTAAATATTTTTCATATTTATCTTCTATGTTTTGTTGCTCATTTTGTGGAGTATATGATTCTGTATATGCAGATGGAGATTCTTGGTTTATTGCACTTTCACTTCTGATATTTTGAGCCTCTACAACTGGTTCAGGCGCACTTTGAATATTTTCAGGTTCTTTAATTTCTTGTGGGCTATCCTTTACAGGTTCTGAAACTTTTTGAGATAAGTTATCACTAATTAAAGTATTTACACAATCTTTACATAAAATATTTCCACCAATTTCCATACCACATTCTGGACAAATTGGTTTTCCGCAGATAGCACAATTATTTGTACTTTCTCTATCTTCATGATAATAACATTTCATAAATTTAACTCCATCTTTTTTTTAGGCTCAAATTATTTTTTAAGTATTATTAAAAAATTAAGTATTCAAACATTTAATTTAACTATATTTATAATAATATATAATTGTAATGTTTTTTAAAAACAATTATCTGATTGTTATTTCTTTTGTTTTCCTATTTTTTTTATATTTTCCCTAAAAATTCTTAAATTATAAGTTTTAATAAATTGAATATTTGTATTTTAGAGTTATTATTTAAAATATCATAATATATTTTTAATATATTATTTATGATTATTTTTTCTTTATATTTAATTATATTTTGGCTATTTTTATAAATTATTTTTAATTATGGGGCTTTTTTTAATTTGGAATATTTTTATTAATTTTTTATATAATAGATTTTATTATTAATTTAAGTTTAAATTTTTAAATTTGGCCATAATTTTATTTTTAATTTTTTATTATTCTCATTATTCTTACTTGATTTTTAATTTTTTGAACTTTGAATAATTTCTTCAAATAAGATTTCATTTGCAATAAGGTCATCTGTAGTATTTAAAAAGGTTCCAAGTGAATTACTATTAATTTCAAAGTCAATAATATTCTCATTGAGTTGAGATTTTACAAATCCTTCATTATCTACATTCAATGTTTCAAAACTTATTTCTGCAGATTCTTTTTTAATATATTTTATTTTGAGAGTAGATTCAATTTTCATATTATCATTGTATTTTTTAATTATTTTTTTAATTTTTTAATAAATTTTTCCCATTCTTTTAAAGGTCTAGTAAAAAAATTCCTTATAATATTTTCTATTTTAGCTAATAATTTTTATAATATTGTTTATAAAATTCCTAATTTTTTAAACAAATTATTATAATTTTTTTCATGGGATAATATTAATATACTACTAAATATATACTATTTATTAATATTATTTTTATAAATACTTATTTTATAATAACATTTATTAATGGTTAATTAAAAACAAATAATTATTCTATCTAATTACTATTTCATAGGTAAATATATTTTTTATAATTTTTACTTAAATTTTATATAGCTTTATTTATAGCTATTTATCATTAATAATTAGAAGTCTATTTGTATAAAAATTAAAAGGAGGATTATCATGGTTCGTGCTTATTCAAGAAGAGAATATATTAGAAAAACCCCTAATTCAAGGATTGTTCAATATGATATGGGTAATTTAAAAGACGAGTTTCCAATTTCTGTATCTTTAGCTGTAAAAGAAAATGCTGAAATTACTCACAACTCATTAGAAGCTGCAAGGGTTGCAGCTAACAGATTTATGCAAAGGAAAGCAGGTAGGTATGGTTACCATATGAAAATTAGAACCTACCCTCATCAAATTGTAAGGGAAAATCCTATGGCAACTGGTGCAGGTGCAGATAGGGTTCAAAGTGGTATGAGAAATGCTTTTGGTAAAGCAGTGAGTGTAGAAGCTATTGTTAAATGTGGTCAAAAAGTTATTACTATTGACTGTAATAAAACTAACTTTTTAGATGCTAAAACTGCTTTAAAAAGAGCTTCTATGAAATTACCTGCAAGAACTAGAATTATCATTGATAAAGGTAATGAACTAGTTTTATAAATTAATTTAAATTCTTAATTTAGTATTATTCATTTAGTTAAAATTTGTATGATTCTGTTTTTCTACAAAATATTTAACTAAACAATATTGTAAAAATTTATTAGGATATTAATTTTAGTTTTTAAATTAATTTAATAATTTTTTTTAAAAATTAAAATCAAAATACTATTTTTTTTACAATTTTTGTTCCAGATGTTTGTATGTAAATTTCACTTGAATTTTAAAACAGATTCTCAAACTACAATTTTATACTTTATTGAATATTTTAAAAATTATTTTCATAAAATAATTATTTTAAAAAGAGGGAAATACTAATGTTTGTTGCAAAATTTGAAAAAATAAGTAAAGATGATATTGATATTGCAGGAGGGAAAGGTGCTAACTTAGGTGAGTTAACACAAGCAGGTATTCCAGTACCTCCAGGTTTTGTTATTACATCTGAAACTTATGAAAAATTCATGAAAGACACTGAAATTAATACAACTATTATGGATATACTTAAAAATACTGATGTTAATGATACTAAAGCTCTTCAAGAGGCTTCTGATAAAATTAAAGAAATTATTATTAACACAAGTATGCCTCAAGATATTGAAACCTTGATTGTAGAAGCATATAATCAATTGTCTCAATCTGTAGATGAAGATGATGCTGATGTGGCTGTAAGGTCATCAGCTACTGCAGAAGATTTGCCTGATGCATCATTTGCAGGTCAACAAGATACATATTTACACGTTAAAGGTATAAGTCAAGTATTAGAATATGTTCAAAAAGTATGGGCTTCATTATTTGAAGCAAGAGCTATTTTTTATAGGGAAGAAAATGATTTTGACCATGAAAAAGTATACATTGCAGTTTGTGTCCAACAAATGGTTCAAGCTGAAAAAGCAGGAGTAATGTTTACTGTTAATCCATCTACTGGTGAAGAAGTTGCTATGATTGAAGGATCATGGGGACTTGGTGAATCTGTAGTTTCTGGTGATGTTACACCTGATCATTATGATGTAGATAAAAAATCTGGTAAAATAGAAAATCTCACTGTTAGTGATAAAAAATTCATGTATATTAATGATGATAAAGGAACTAGTTTAAAAGTAGAAGTTCCTGAAGATAAACGTAATGAAAGGGTTTTATCAGATGAAGATTTAGAAAAATTACTTCATATGGCAAAAACAATTGAAGATTTATATAAAAAACCTATGGATACTGAATGGGCAATGCAAAAAGGTAATCTTTACTTATTGCAAGCTCGTCCTATTACTACATTGGATAATATTGCTGAATCTAGTCAGTCTGATTCTGCTACTGATTTAGATGTTATTGTTAAAGGTTTAGGTGCAAGTCCAGGTATGGCAGCAGGTTCTGTTAAAATCATTTTTGATTTAGATGAGCTTGATAAAATTGAAGATGGTGACATAATGGTTACTGCTATGACTACTCCTGATATGGTTCCTGCAATGAAAAAATCAGCAGGAATTGTTACTGATGAAGGTGGAGTAACTTGTCATGCATCTATTATTTCAAGAGAACTTGGAATCCCATGTGTTGTAGGTACTGGTGAAGCAACATCTACTTTAAAAGATGCTCAAGAAGTAACTGTTGATGGTAAAAAAGGTTTAGTTTATGAAGGTCTTTTAAAAACTGAAGAATCTGTATCAAATAGTATGGAAGTTCCTGCAATTCAATCTCAAGCTCCAATTATTACAGTCACAGATGTTAAAGCAAATGTAAGTATGCCTGAAGCTGCAAAAAGAGCAGCAGCAACTGGTGCTGATGGTGTAGGTCTACTTAGGGCAGAACATATGATGTTAGGTCTTGGTGCACACCCTAAAAAGTTCATTGATGATGGAAAAGAGGATGAACTTATAGCAGCTTTAATTGAAGGTATTATCACTGTTGCTGATGAATTCTATCCAAAACCTGTATGGTATAGGACTATGGATGCTCCAACTGATGAATTTGTAACAATGGAAGGTGGAGAAAATGAACCTATTGAACACAATCCTATGTTAGGTTGGAGAGGAATAAGAAGGGAATTAGACGAACCGGAACTTATTCAATGTGAATTTAAAGCTATTAAAAAACTCCATGAGAAAGGTTATACTAATGTTGGTATTATGATACCTTTATCTCAAAGTGTAGCTGAACTTAAAAAAGCAAAAGAATTATGTGCTGAAGTTGGCCTTACTCCACAAAAAGATGTTGAATTTGGAATGATGGTAGAAACTCCAGCAGCTGCTTTAATTATTGAAGATTATATTAAAGAAGGAATTGATTTTGTAAGTCTTGGAACTAATGACTTAACCCAGTATACTTTAGCTATTGATAGAAACAATGAGTTCACTGCTAAAAACTATACAGAAGAACATCCTGCAGTTATGAAATTAATTGAAAGGACAATCAAAATCTGTGTTGAAAATGGTGTTACATGTAGTATTTGTGGTCAAGCAGGAAGTGTTCCACACATTGTTGAAAAATTAGTAGGATTTGGAATTACTAGTGTTTCTTCAAATGCTGATGCTATAAGTGATGTTAGAAAAACAGTTGCAAAAGCAGAACAAAAACTAATTCTTGATGCTGCTAGAGCACAATTAAAAAAATAAGAAATTTTTCTTATTTTTCATAATTTTTTTTTATTTAAAATATTTATTTTTTTTAATACCAATAATTTAATTTTTTTTTTATAAGAAAGTTATAGTTTACTTTTATTTTTAGATGATTTTTAATGATTAGTTATATTTTGTTGTTTATTATCATTATATTTTATTTTTGAGGTAATTTTATGGACAATAAACCTAAATCTAGAGAAGAAATTTTTAAAATTTTAGATAAGTATCAAGAAAAAGATATGAATTATTCTGAAGGTAGAATTCTAGGTTCAATGTGCACTGAATCAGAATCTATTGCACAATCAGTCTTTTATAAATTCATCAACTCAAATTTAGGTGATCCTGGCCTATTTAAAGGTACGAAAATTATAGAAGACCATGCTATAAAGCTCATTGGTTCTCTACTTTCAATTGACAATCCTTATGGTCATATTGTAACTGGAGGTACTGAAGCAAATCTTATGGCAATGAGGGCTGCCAGAAATTATGCTCGTAAGTATAAAAATATTAATAATAGTGAGATAATCATTCCTAAATCGGCTCATTTTTCATTTAAAAAAGCAGCCGATATTTTTGGATTAAAAATTGTTGAAGCAGATATGCGTGAGGATTATAAGATTGATGTAAGTAGTTTAGAATCTAAAATTACTAAAAATACTGTAGCTATTGTTGCAATTGCAGGTACAACTGAATTAGGATTAGTTGACAGTATAGATAAAATTTCAGAAATTGCTAAAAGAAATAATATTTATTTACATGTTGATGCTGCATTTGGAGGATTTATCATTCCATTTTTAAAGGATGCAGGTTATGATTTTCCAGAATTTGATTTTTCACTTGAGGGTGTTTGTTCAATGACTATTGATCCTCATAAAATGGGTCTTTCCACTATTCCCTCTGGTTGTATATTGTTTAGAGATAAAAAATATTTAGATGTTATGGTTGTTGAATCTCCCTATTTAACTAAAAAAAAGCAATCTACTATTGTAGGAACTCGTAATGGCGCATCTGCCGCTGCAACTTATGCAGTTATGGAATATATGGGGAGAGAAGGTTATACTAAATTTGCATTAGAGGCTATGGAGAAAACCAACACTTTAAAAGAAGGACTTTTAAAAATGGGCTATGAAATAGTAACAGAACCAGAACTTAATATAATTGCATTTACTCATCCTAATATTGATGTTAATCATTTAGCATACCTTTTAGAAGAGAAAAATTGGAGAGTTTCTATATCTGCTTACCCTAAAGCTATCCGTATAGTAATTATGAGACATGTTACATTAGATAATATTAAAGAATTTCTTGCTGATTTGAAGTGTATTGCTGATAATTTTTAGAAATAAATTTATTTATTTTGATTGTGTTTTCACATATAAAATATTACGAATAAAATTATTCTTCTTTAATATTTTCAACATACATTAAAGGTAATTTAACTATTCAATAAATTCTATTCGATCACAGTAGTAACATTATCCAGTTTTGTGTATATTTTTATATCAAGATATCTCCATTAAGAGAGGTATATTCAAAATCACTTAATGCAGAATTTAATCGGTTTAGATCTATTTTTGTATTTACTTTTTCAATTGCAGGTTGAAGTTCAAGAGATTCCTTCATCGCTTTTTTTTAAAACTTTTTGCAGATTCTTTATTTACAGCTGTTCCAATATATTGGTGAAATAAAGCTCCCATTGTAATGGCCCCCTCAAATATAGCCCTTTCTCTTGAGCTTATGTTTGAAAAATATTTTTCATTTACGTTTATGTTTATCCTCCAAGTGTAAATATTTGATTTAAAAATTTGATTTGTGATATGGATAGTTATAGTCTGCTGGAACTACTTTAGAATTATAAACACTATAATTTAACTCTCTATATTTGACCATTCTAAGACTACTTCTTCATCTATCACAATTTACATAATTAAATCATATAGGGTGCTAGATAGAGCAAAATTTTAAGAGTGATATTTGCTCTTCTTTTTTGTTGATTTTTAGTTTTTGTTGGTCTGTTTTTAATGGTGCCTTTG
>NZ_CAJOKH010000069.1 GCF_905235195.1 uncultured Methanobrevibacter sp.
TCTATTAAATATTATTTCTATTAAATATTATTTCTAATTAACTATAATTTCTATTAAATATTATTTCTAATTAACTATAATTTCTATTAAATATTATTTTTAAATAAATATACTTTTTATAAAAATAATTTCTGTAAATATAATGATTAAAAAATAATTTTTATAAATATACTTTTTATAAAAATAAATTCTAATCAAATATATTAAAAAGATATATAAGTTTCAAATATATATATTATCTTTATGTTTAAAATTTCAAAAAAAGAATTAAAAGATATTTTTATAGCATTTCTAGTAATATCCTTAAGTTTTAGTCTTCTTTACTCAAATAGAGATACAGATGCATTTCTTTTTGTTCTACCTATAGTAATGATTGGAGTAGGTTTAGGATTTATATTACATGAACTTGCACATAAATTCGCTGCACTCAATTATGGTTATTGGGCAGAATTTGAGTTATGGATGCCTGGTTTATTTATAGCTCTTATTAGTTCCTTTTTTGGTTTCATTTTTGCTGCTCCAGGAGCAGTTGTAATATATGGAAACAGTATGAGTAAAAAAGTAAACGGTATTATATCAATTGTTGGTCCAATTACAAATATTGTTATTGCTTTAATATTTTTACTTGGATTACGTCACTTTGGCATTTTTACTTCATTAAGTAATGATATGCTTGTTTACCTTGCCAACATATTCTATTTAGGATTTTCAGTAAATGCATTCCTTGCATTATTCAATTTACTTCCAATAGCTGTATTTGATGGTAAAAAAGTATTTGACTGGAACCCTATTATTTGGTTAGCAATAACCGCAATTGCAGGATATTTAGTCTACTTATCATACTCTGGTGGACTTAGCAGCCTATTAACACTATAAATTATTGACTGTTATATTATTAACAATTCTATTTTTTTATTTTTTAAAATAAGATTATTAGGTGTAAAATAAATGTTAAGAGATATTAAATTAAAGTATTTTACAGCAAGCCATAGAGTATGTCAACCTGAAGAAACACTTAAAAATAATGAGGAAAAATTAAAAACCGCAGGAATTACAAGAATTACAGACATAACTGATCTTGATAGAGTTGGTATACCAGTCTTTTCTGCAATTAGACCAAGAGCACAGGAAGGTGCTGTAAGTGTATATGCAGGTAAAGGTGCTGAGAAAAAACAAGCAGAAGCATCTGCTATGATGGAAGGATTTGAAAGATATTCTGCTGAAATGCAAGAAGAGGACAAAGAAAAAATAATTGTCTCATCTATTGAAGATATGAAAGGTGAGAAATTTATCCAACCCAAGGACATGTATCTTCCAAAAAATATAACAGATGATATTTTAGATGTAACTGTACTTGAATGGTATCCATGCATTGATATTGTAAGTGAAGAAGAATATTATGTTCCTGCAAATGGAATCTTCCACCCATATATTCCTGCAAATAAAAGTGCAACCCCACTATTTAGAGCAAATACCAACGGTCTTGCATCAGGAAATGTCTTAGAAGAGGCAATTTTACATGGAATCTTTGAAGTTATAGAACGTGATGCATGGAGCATATTTGAACTAGTCCATAAAAACAGAAGACAAATTGATAATAACAGTATAGAAAATGAAGTGGTTAGAGATTTACTTGATAAGTTTAAAGCACAATCTATTAATGTTAAACTAATGGATATAACAAGTGATGTAGGAGTATGTACTGTAACCGCCTCAAGTGATGATGATGTATTAAGAGACCCGGCACTATTAAGTTTAGGTGTAGGAACACATCTAAATCCCGATATTGCTATTATACGTGCATTAACTGAGGTTGCACAAAGTAGAGCAACACAGATTCATGGTACTCGTGAAGACACTACCCGTGCAAATTTTATGAGACATGCAGGTTATGATCGTATGAAAAAGATTAATCGTCAATATTATGATGATGAAGATGAGAAAATTAAAAGATCAGATATGGCTGATTTAAGTAGTGATTCCCTTAAAAAAGATATTGAAACTTGTAAAAAACACCTTATTGATTGTGGCCTTGACAAGATATTATATACAGATTTAACAAGAAAACAGTTAGGAATAAGTGCATGTAGAGTGGTTATACCTAAAATGGAACTTTATACTGTTGACTCAGATAGACTTGGAGACAGATTTAAATCATTTTGTTAATTAGATAGGTATTTAATTATGTATTTTACCATATTATTAATTAAAATACTAATTAATATCTGATTAATTATATTAACTAAAATACTAATGAGTTATACTAACTAAAATACTAATTAATATACTGATTAATTATACTAACTAAAATACTAATTAATATACTGATTAATTATATTAACTAAAATACTAATGAGTTATACTAACTAAAATACTAATTAATATACTGATTAATTATACTAACTAAAATTCTAATTAGTATTCTAATTTTACAATTTAGTACTAATTTTATAATTAAAGGTTTTGAAAATGGAAAATAATAAAAAAATAGTAGTGTTTACTGGTTTAACTATTCCCTTTGATGATGCCCGCGAAATTCTAGATGCAAAATACATGCCTCCAATTAAAAGAGGAGACCTTTATGATTTAATTGAAAAGGAAAGTGACATTGATATTATCTTAATTATAGATGGTCAATTCCACAACACTCCTGCAGTAGCACATAAAGAAATTATGCTTGCACTAGATAAAGGCATAACTGTTGTTGGAGCATCTAGTATGGGTGCACTTAGAGCATCTGAGTTAGATACCCTTGGAATGATTGGAATAGGATATGTATACAATGGATATAGTAAGGGAGAAATAAAATCTGATGATGATGTTGCAGTAATTCTTAATCCAGATAGCTATGAAGCCCTATCTGAAGCACTTGTAAATATTGACTATAAACTTGAAGGAGCTGTTGAGGAAGGTATTATTACAGATACAGAAAAAGAAGACCTTCACAATATTGCAAAAAGTATATATTATCCTCACAGAACATATGCAAAAATATTTAAAGAATCATCACTAAGTGAGGATAAAAAAAATAAACTTATAAGATACATTAACCAAGTTGAAGATATTAAAAAGCAAGATGCAATAGAAGCACTGAAATATGTTAAAAAACTAGCATATGAATGATTATCAAGTTTATTTAAATACCAATAGAATAATTATCTAATTTTAAAAAAGAGCTTAAAATTAATAAAAAATAAATGATTTAAAGAAGTAATCTAGTTAAATTATTCTTCTTCAATAAAATCAAGTATTTCTTTTGGATCTTCCATTGAAGTGAAAAGTTTCATTATATCAGTTTTAATAAAACCTTCTTCTGAAAAATATACTAAACTTTGTCTAAACATACTATAAAATTTATTTGTATTAAATAGTATAATTTTATTATCATACTGACCTAAAGCTTTTAAAGTAAGTATTTCAAAAAATTCATCTAAAGTTCCAAGACCCCCTGGAGCGACAATAATACAATCTGAATGTTTTAAAAATAAATTTTTTCTTTGATCCATAGTGTCAGTATATATAAAATCAGTGCAATTCGGACTAAGAGGTTCCTTAGAACTAATCCATGACGGTGCAATTCCTAATATTTCACCACCTTGAGAAGCAACCCCTCTAGATACAGCACCCATAACTCCATTAACACCACCACCAAATACTAGAGAATGTCCTCTACTACCTATCTCTACACCTAACTTATAAGCTTCATCAACATACGAAGGTTTAATTTTAGTACTTCCCCCACCATAAACACAAATTCTCATAATATGCCTCTATTAACAATAATATCGAGATTAATAAGAATAATAATACCAATATATTTTAAAAAAGTTATATATAAAATTTTCTAAACAGAAATTACTCCTTAATATAGGGATAAAGATGACTACATAGCCAAAAGATTTAAATTATAATAAAATTTAAAAAACACCACAAAAAATTAATATGTGATTAAAATATAAACTTATTCAAGTTTAATTGTAAAAAAACTAAGAGTATATTTAAACAATTTATTTATCCATATACACAATTAAAGAAAATAAAAAAATTATCCGAAATTAAAGTAGAAAAGGGATATATATGGAATATGGAGAAAAAATTAATAAACTTAAAGAAATTTTAAAGGATAAAAAACTTGCATTAGCATTTTCAGGTGGTGCAGATAGTAGTTTACTTGCAAGTATACTAAAAGAAGTATCAAACTATACTTATTACATTTGACAATGGAATATTCCCACATGATTTTATAGAAAACAGCAAAAAACAAGCAAAATATTTTAATCTTAAACAATATTTTGTTGAAGATTCATTTTTACATAATGATGATTTAGTAAAAAACACAAATAAAAGATGTTTATATTGTAGGCAAATAATGTATACAAAAATCAAAGAGGAAGCATTAAAGCATAATATTGATTATGTTATTGATGGAAACAATATAAGTGATTTCCTTTTTGATAGGCCTGGAATTCTTGCAAAATATAAACACAATATTGGAAGTCCTCTTATTGAAGCTGAAATGGAGACTCGTGATGTTTACAGATATTTAAATGAAAATAATATTGCCTACTTTAAGTCTACAACATGTCTTGCAACTAGAATCAAAACCAATACCTCGGTTAATAGTGAAAATATTAATATGGTGAAAAATGCTGAAAAGGAATTAGAGAAAATTGTTGAAAATAATGTTTTTAAAGTAAGAAATCTTGATAGACTAGCTTTAATTGAAAGTGAAAAAATTGATGTTTTATTAAATGAAAATATCCTTCAATTAATTGAAAGTAAACTCCGTAACATAGGTTTTAATAAAGTGGCTATTAATTTATCTTACATGCAAAATGATGAGGAAAAACTCTTCGACCCAATAGAATATGAAAGTGAAGGTAAAATCATAAACAAAGTAAAACTCCCATATCCTATAAACATTGAAAATACAAAGGATGAAATTGAAAAGAGCTTCAGTAATGTTGAACTTAAAGATAATGGAAGAATTTTAAAATTTAGAGACGAGGAAGTTAAAATAATCATTAATGATAATGGAGAAATAGAGATTAGAAAAACAAATGATAAAGAAGAAGAGCAAATATTTATTGAAATACTTAAGAGAATTAGAAGAAGAGTTTAATTAATATTTTATAAAGGATTATAAGATAAAAAAATAGAAATATTATAAAAGAAGATTAAAAAGACTCACCAACATACTGACGTTTAGGTTTTTTTAATTCTTCCTGTCTTTTTTTATACATTTGCTCATATTTTTTTAAAACAATTTTAGGAGTAATTAGTACACGGTTAATATTGCCTTTATAAGGTTTATCCTTATCTTGTCTATCTTCATTCAAATTGGAAATAGTAAACTGACCACCTTCAATATTGAATTTTCTACCATCTGCTTCAACACTATTCAAAGTAATGGAAATTACACTTGCATACTCCAAACTATCATCTGCAATAATATCATAATCTATAAACAAAGTTTCATGAGGAATAAATTCATTTACAGTCCTTTTAATAACAGATTCAAATAAATCTAATAAATTACTTACAATTGGATCATTATTTCTTCTGTAAGTAGCCAAAATTGGACCTAAAAGTATTTCATTTTCAACAAAATCATCATCAATTCTAGTTCTAATTATAATCTTTCTTTCAGAAGTTTTTATTAATAATATAGGTTCAAAGGACATTTCCATATACTCCTAAGTTTAAAATATATTTCATTTTTTAAAGATTTTACTGAAATAGTATTATTAATTTATTTAAGTAGATATGTTTTAAGACTTTTTCTTAAATAAATATGAAAGAATTTTACTTAATTAAATATGTTTTAAGATTTATACTTTAAATAATATCTTATAAGACTTATACTTTAAATAAATTTGTATAAAACTTATACTTAATTAAATATGCTTTAAGAATTTATTTAATTAAATAAAAAAATGAATATAACAAATGATAAACAAATAATTAATAAATTAATAAATAAATGAACAAATAAGTTAATTAAATAAAAAAAATTAAATATAATTTAAAAATAGAAAAAAGAAGAAAATTATTCTTCTTCAAGTAGTGCTTCCATCAAATCACTAGCACGAACAAGACCTAAAATTTCACCATCAACATCAGCAACAGGAATTTGTTCAATGTTTTCCTGTTTCATGTTTTTAGCACAATCAGATACTTTGGTTTTACTGTTAGCAGTAGCAACTTCTCTTACAGCAACATCTTTAACTAATTTGTCCGCAAATTTAAGACGATTTTTCTCTATATAAAGAATAGAAGTACTGTCCCATGACCATTTATCTCCTTCAGTACCTACAGTAGAACTGTGTTCAGTTCTCTCAGAGATAATTTCACTTTCAGCAATGAAATCAGTTTCAGTTAAAATACCAGTTAATTTACAATTGTTGTTTAAAGCCAAAATAGATTTTAAACCAAAGAATTTCATTGATTCAAAAGCAACATTTAATGGAGCTTCATCCCAAGTAGTTGGAACAGTAGTTAGCATATACTTTTCAACAGGAATATCAATATCTAATTTTGCAAGTGCTTGAGTTACAAGATCAAAGGATGTAACAATTCCAACAAGTTCATCATCATCATTTACTACAGGCACTCTTCTAATGTTATTATCTAACATTTTTTTAGCTACAACACTAACTTCATCATCAACTTTAGCAGTGATTAAATCTCTACTCATTAAAAGAGCAATTTGTTCTTCATCAGGATTATTGATTAAATCTGATCTGGTTAAAATCCCAACAACTTTTTTAGTGTCACCTTTAGTTACAGGTACAACAGAAACATTTTCTTTTTTCATTAAATCTAAAGCAGTATATCTATTACCTGGAACAGAAACACTAATAACGTTTTTAGAGACAATTCTTTTAATTAACATAATTCCACCGTTTTATTAATTAACTTTAAATAATTAACTTAAATTATCTTATTAAATTAAACTTTTATTAATTAACTTAAATCTTTAATTAACTTAAATATTTATTAATTAACTTTAAATAATTAACCTAAATTATTTTATTAAATTAAACTTTTATTAATTAACTTAAATCTTTAATTAACTTAAATATTTATTAATTAAATTAAATAATTAACCTAAATTATTCTATTAAATTAAATTTTATTAATAAATTAAATCTTTATTAACTAACTAAATAATAAAATCTTATTAATTAATTAAATCTTTATTATATAAAATTCTTTTATTTGATTTATACATTCTTAAAGTATATCAGTTATGAATTTTAAACTTAAATAAATCTTTTTAATTAACTACAAGAACTGAACATTTTGCTGATTTTACAACCTTTGATGCTACACTTCCCATTAAAAATCTATCAAATCCGCTTTTACCAGAGCTGCCAATAACAATTAAATCAATATTTTCTTCTTCAGCCACATCAAGTATGACAGCCGCAGGAGACCCTTCTTTCAATAAGGGCGTAATTTTAATATTATTATTTAACTGATCTTTTAATTCATTTACCTTAGATAAATTCTCTTTAGTCTCATCTTTTAGTAATTGGTTAATTTCATCTACTGAATCCTCAGGAAGACCTATAGAAAAATTATTTTCAATAACACTTAATGCAAAAATTTCAGCATCTGTTTTTTCAGCAAGAAAAATTGCATGTTCTTCTGCTTTTTGAGAATATTTAGAACCATCAGTAGGTAATAATATTTTCTTATACATGTAAATCTCCTTAACTTATAAAAGCACATATACAATACTTCATAAAATAAATTATTTTAAAAAGTATTAATTCTAATTAATTTAATTGATAGTAATAAAAAGTCAATTAAAACCATTAGACCTTTAATACTTAAATTTAAAATTAATTAATTATTTTTATATTTGTAATTAAAAAATCAAAAAATATTGATTTTTTATAAAATTATTATAATAATGTTAATTACTATAATCTATAATTTTATCTTTGTTCATTACATATAATATATTTTGTGTTTCACATCTATTAATTATACTAAGATAAGGATTTTTAGAAAACTGTTTTGTAATCATTAATTGAGCATCATTACCAGTTCCAATAACAGATTTACCAATATTATCATATAAAGTTTTATTAGTTAACATAAGTTTAGTAATATTCGTAGTAGCCATTTTTAAGAAATCTACAGGATTAAAATATTCTCTGTAATATGCCCTTGTCAATTTAAGTGAAAACTCCAAATCCCTCATAATATTTGGAGAATTTAACATAAGATTGTCAGAACCTATAAATGGAGAAATTCCCTCATTTAGTATTTGTTTAATTGGAGGAATACCTATATTTAAACAGGCATTTGCCCTTGGAGCTAAAACCAAATTAGTATTTGAATCTTTAATCTTTTTAATATCCTCATTCGATGCCTGTGTACAATGAACTACCTGATCAAATTTTAAGTCAATGGCCCTTTCTATTTCAGATAAACCTGTTATATCAATGGATTTATTATTTGCAGATTGTGATTCTGCAGTGTGAATTGAAGATATTTTATTTTTTTTAGCACATTGGGAAGTAATCAAATCAGCAACTTCACTATTAATCTCACCGAATCCACTTAAACCAATGCCATCAGCGATCTTAAGAATTTTTCTCAAATGTTTTTTAACAAGAGCCATATCAGGATTTTCACCATAAAAACTACTGTCCCTTCCAAGAATTATAGGATTTATAGGTATATCCTTTGCTGCTTTTTTAAGTAATTTTACTCCTTCAATTCCTCCTTCCCTATAATCAATAAAATGTGTAGTTCCAGAAAGTAACATATCTACCATAGATACCCTCATATTATTAATAATATCCTCAGGATCTGCATCATGAAGAGCTTTATGTTTTATACCATTAGGGGGCTGGACCATTTCACTTAAACTTAAAGAATCACCTTCATCCATAATAATAGAATCTCCAATATGAGTATGTCCATTTAAAAAAGTTGGAGAAATAATACAATTTTCTGCATCAATTATTTCACCTTCTTTAATATTTGACCCTATTTCTAATATTTTCCCATTGGCAATAAGTACATTTTCACGTACAGGATTCAAATTTAAGCCCTTTAAAACCAAACCATTAACTAAAGTTAACATAGACATATTTAGTTTTTAAAAGTATTTAATAATTTGTATAAATTGTAAAAAAAATTGATGAAATAATGATTAAAAATTTTAAATTAATTATTTAAGCTTAAAAAAAAAAATCATTAAAAAATACCAAGAATAATAAAGATAAATAAGTATATTAAAAAATAAAAGAAAAATAAGCCGAAAATTAATGGATACATAAGCTTAAAAAATAATATTAATTACAAAATACAAACTTAATATGTATAAAAATTGCCTATTTAGAAAAATAATTGATGGAGGTGATTTCATTCAAGAGTTAAACATTAGACACTTTTATAGAAATATCGTTCGTGTTAAAGACCATTATCGTATTAAACATCATAATAAAGATTATGGTGAATTTAGCAAATTAAGCGATGCATTATATGAAAGAGACTGTTTAATCTATTGTAACTTTGATTATGATTTATTAGTTGAATGTGATCTTGAAAATAAATATGAAAATATGGAATTACCTCCATTTCCAGAAAAAAGACCTCGGGGACAAATAAAAAGTAAAAAAATTGATAAAAGTAAAATTGAAGGACGTATAGAATTTAATCATAAAATTAACATGTTTTTAGTTGTAAAAGGAGATACTCATTATGGTTCCTATGATACAATGACCGAGGCTTATTTTGTTAAAAAAACATTAATGGAAAATGATTGGAATCCACAATCCTTAAAGGAAATAGAAAAAATTAAAGAGAATCTAAACAAACAAATCCACAAAAAGGATACATATACATTACCAACATATTGTCCTAAATGTAACAATAAACTAAAGGAAGATACTGTAAATTGTCCATTCTGTGGTGTTAATATAAAAGAATACAAAATTTGATTTTGTATTTTATTCATTAATAAAATAATAGGTTTTAACATGATTATAAATATTATCTCATCAATTATTGAACTGGAAAATAATACTTGCCCTTCATTAGAATTAGATACCGTTTTAAATGAGGTTTTAACCATAGTTAAATGGGAGATAAAAAAGTCATATCCGGGATTTGATTTTATATCCTACTATGATGGAGATTATCCAACAATAGAAATAATATCAAAAGAAATACATGCAACTGACCTTTATATTAAACTTACAATAGACTCTGCTAAAAATGGATACTATATTCGTCTAAACCATGACTGGCTTAAATTTAAAGATATTACTAAATTTGTTGGTGAAGATATTATCCGCACCCTTAGTGAAAATATTAGAAAAACACCTGAAGGGTTTATTAAATTAAGCAATTACTATGGAAGTTCATCATGGGACGATATAAAAGAAGTTTATCTACTATCACGATTTTTTAATATAAATCATACAGTAGATATTGAACTTATAAGTTCAATAAATGAACTTATAGAAATCTACATAGATTTACTAATCGACTATGAAAGTCTTGAAAGTTATAGTATTATAGAAGATATTCATGAAATCTTTAAACTATATCCTCGTGAAAAAGAAAACTTTCAATATAATCCATTAAGATATGAAATAATAACTTATATGAAATATGATTTATATGAGACTATACTAAGAAAGTATAATGAGCTACCTGATGATTTAAAAGTATCCATTACAAGATCAAATGATGAATATGCCTTAAGCCCAGATTTATCATACACTCTTAATCAATTTTCAACTAGTATTTTCTATAGAGATGGACTTATACTTGGTATGACATTTGAATGTAGTGATGAGACCATTAAATTTTATATATCTCAAGATTTAGATAGGATAAATTCTCCACAAGAAGGAGCAAAAATTGGAAAAACATTAATTAGTGCAATTGGAAAGATGAGTAATGAACTAGATTTTGAAGAAATAGAAAAAACCGAGATTAAACACCTTGTAGATAATAATAAATCCTATGATATTTATCGTTTCCACTGGATATGTTCAAAAAGGATAAAAATAGATGAGTTGGATGATGAAGAGCTAATTGAAGAATTTGATAAATTTAAATCAATTTATGATAAAATAAGTGAAGATTATAAATATTTAAGATCTTTTTATGATGAATTTGAAATAAATAAGAACTATTCTGATAATAGAGAAGAATTTTAATTTAATTAAAGATTTTTTATATATTAATATTATTTAAATTGAAAAATAATTGTTTTAAAAAAATAAATATAACAATGTTATATT
>NZ_CAJOKH010000070.1 GCF_905235195.1 uncultured Methanobrevibacter sp.
TTAATAATGATTATGATACTTCTTCAAATTATGAAAATTATAATAATCAAATAAATGAAAATAAATTTATTAATAATGATTATGATACTTCTTCAAATTGGTATGTTAATGGAAGCCAAAATAAAGATGGTAATGGAACAATGGAAAGTCCATTTAATAATCTTGAAAGTTCATTAACACATTCAAATGATGGAGATACAATATATATTGCCTCTGGAACATATAAAGGTATTAAAAATCTTAATTTAACTATTAATAAAAGATTAAATTTTATTAATTATGGTGATGGTGAAGTAATTTTTGATGGGGAAGATAAATATCAGATTTTTAATGTTACTGCAAATTCATTGAATATTACGGGTTTAACATTTATCAATGCTCGTTCTTTTACAAATGGAGGATGCATCAATTTTGAAACAGATTTAATAAACAGTGCAATTAATGCAAATTTCATTAATAGTTCAGCAGTATATGGAGGATGCATCAATTTTGAAACAGATTTAATAAACAGTACAATTAATGCAAATTTCACTAATAGTTCAGCAGAATATGGAGGAGCAATATTTTTCAATGGGGATGTTATTAATAACATTTTTATTGGTTCATTTATTAATAATAAGGCATTAGTTCATGGTGGTGCTATTTATTTAAATTCTAAAACAAAAAATAACTTGTGGAATATTATTTGTAATGGAAATTATGCTTCATTTGAAGGTGGGGCTATTTATATAGATGATGATTCTTATAATAATACTTTTAACGGTGTTTTCACAAATAATATAGGATATTTTGTTTCTGGAGGTGCAATTCTTTTTAATAAATCTTCAAATAATGATATATTTAGTGGAAATTTTTATAATAATACTGCAACATATTATGGTGGTGCAATCATGTTCTATGATAAAGTAAATTATTGTCTATTTTCAGGTAATTTTTCATATAATATTGTTACTGCCGGCTCTTGTGCTGCCTTATGTTTTGATTATAATTCTGTTGTTGAACATTGTAATTTTTCAGGTAATTTCATTCATAATCATATAAATCCTTTCCAAACAGGAGGAATAGGTTTTTTAGGTATTGCTAATAATAATATTATAGATGGTTATTTCCTTAATAATTCTGAGGGTTCTATTTATTTTGGTCAAATATCTACTAATAATACAATTAATGCTACTTTTATAAATCATACTTCTCTTTATATAGGTGTTATTCATTTTGAGGATATTTCTATTAATAATATTATTGATTCTAAATTAATTAATAATAAAGTAACAGTAAAGCATGGGGCTGCTATAACATTTTATGCAGGAGCTATAAATAATATTATAAAAGGGGAATTTATCAATAATACTGCAGAATCTAATGGGGGAGCAATTGCTATTTATCAAGCTTTAAGTTATATTGAACCTGTTTATAATCTTACAATTTCAGGAATTTTTATCAATAATACTGCAAAAGAAAAAGGAGGGGCAATATATATCGATTATGCTTATAAGGTCTTATTTGATAATTGTACTTTTGATAATAATTATGGATTGCAAGGAGCTGCAATTTTTATAGATAAAAATGTTAATGCCACTATAATCAATTCAAAATTTACTAATAATAACAATGATACTATAATCAAAAATGATGTTTTAGGTGGTGCAATTTTTCTAAACACTTCTAATATTACTATTGATTCATGTGTTTTTGATAATAATCAAGCATTTTATGGAGGAGGAATTTTTTTCAAAGAGGGTGGTATTGTAATCAATTCTAAATTTATTAATAATAAACGAAGCTTCCGTGGATCTGGAATTTACTTTAATAATGATGGAATTGTTATAAATTGTAATTTAACTAATAATACTGGTGAATTAGATGGTGGAGCTATATATTTCCAATCTAATGCTACTGTAATAGATTCTATTTTCACTGAAAATTATGTATCTTTTAATGGTGGTGCATTATATGTTAAAGGTTTAGCTAATATTACTAATTCTCAATTTACACATAATAATGCTACTTTTGCTGGTGCAATCTACTTAGAAAACTTAGGATATATAGAATCATCTATTTTTAATGGTAATTCTGCTAATAGTGAGGGAGGAGCAATTTTATCCAATAATGTCCTAAATATTACTAATTCTACCTTTACTAAAAACACAGCACAAATTAAAGGAGGAGCAATTATAACTTATGGTGGTGGAATAATTAGAAATTCTAATTTTATAGATAATTCTGCTTATTCTGGAGGAGGTATATCCACTACTAATACATTAAATATTTCCCAAAATATATTCCAAGATAATTATGCTACAGATGGAACAAATAATTTTAATTTAGAAAATAATTCTATATTAAAATATATAGTTAATCTTAATTTAATAGAAATTAATGATATTAAATATGGGGATAATGTTAAAATTAATATTTCAGTAATTTGTGAAGGTAAACCATTAAATGAGGGTAATGTGGCTGATATTAAAGGTTTAGAATATTCTGCAAAAGTGTATAATGGAATAGCAGTTATTGAAATCCCAAATTTAAATGTTGGTAGTTATGCTGTTAATGTCTATTATAATGGTGGGATAAATTATACTCAAGCATTTTTACCTGTAAAATTTGCTGTTTTAAAACAGAATGCAAAAATTTTAGCTAAATCTAAATCATTTGTAATTAATTATGCTGACAAATATTCTATCATATTGAAAGATGTTAACAATAAACACATCACTGGTTTAAAAATATCATTTAAATTTAATGGTAAAAATTTATATGCTACTACTAATTCTAAAGGTATTGCTACTATTAAATTTAGTGCAGATATTCTTAAAAAGGCCAAAGCAGGTAGACATAATATACTAATTACTTTTAATAATAAAAATTATACAATTACTAAGACTGTTAAAATAAGTATTAATAAAGAAAAAACAAAATTGATTGCTCGAAATATGAATTTTAAAAAATCTTTAAAAATTAAAAAATATACAGTTATTTTAAAAAATATTAAAGGTAAAGCTATTAAAAATGCTAAACTATTATTAAAAATTAATGGTAAACCACATATTTATCAGGTTAAAACAAATTCTAAAGGTATAGCTTATTTTAAAATAACTAATTTACAAGTTAAGGGTAAGTTTACAGCTAAAATCCTATTTAAAACAACACCTTACTATCAAGCTATTAGTAAAACTGTTAAGATTACTGTACAATAATATTACATTATTAAACATTGTATTATTGTTTAATCCTAATGATTACACTTTAAAATTTTTAATTAATGATATAATTTATGGTTGATAACATGGAAGCAAATACTCCTGATATTTTAAAAGAAGACCCCAAAGAATCTATAATGAAAATTGCAGTACCAATTATGGTTACAATGATAATAACCACACTTTATAATATAATAGATGGAATGTGGATTACTGGTTTAGGAATAAATGCAATTACTGGTATTAGTTTGATAACACCACTATTTACTATAATTAATGGTGTTGCAACAGGATTAGGTAATGGGATAATCAGTACTATTAATCGTTTTAGGGAGGAATATGGAAACGATTCAGCTTCTACAGTAGCTAGTCAGGCTATAGTCATTAGTATAGTTATTTCAATAGGATTAACCATTGTTTTATTTCTATCTTTAAATTCTTATTTATCTATTTATGGAGGATCTTATCTTGTAAATAAAGAAGCATTTTCTTATGCTAATCCATTATTTTTAGGTTTAACAGGTTTTGTATTGCCTATTATTTTTTCAAACATTCTTAGAGCTGAAGGAGATACTAAAAGATCTATGTATGCTCTTTCACTCGGATTAATTTTGAATGCAATATTGGACCCTGTATTTATATATACATTAAAATTAGGTCCAGCAGGAGCATCTATATCAACAATTCTCACATCAATACTTAGTGGATTGATAATGTATTATTGGATTTTCATTAAGAAGGATATTTCTACTAAAATTAATATAAAAAAGGTTTTAAAATCAAAATGGGATTGGTTTATCACAAAAGACATTTTAAAAACAGGTATTCCAGCTTCTTTAGTATTATTTGTTTTATCTTTATCAACAGGGGTTTATTATGTATTCATTAATTTAGTTGGTGGTGGATTGGGTATATCCATATATTCTTCAGGTTATAGGATTTATCTTTTAGGGGTTATGCCGATTACATCAATTTCAAATGCATTGGTGATTCTTATTTCATCATTTTATGGTTCTAAAAATATTAAATTTTTAAAACGTGCCCATACTTACGGTACAATTAGTGCTTTTAATATTTCATTATTAGTTTGTGCAATATTTTTCATATTTTCAGATCAAATAGCTTCTATATTTATGGTAACTACGAATTATCCGCCATTAACTGAGGGTATTTCTCAGTTTGTTAGTATTACTGCCTTTTGTCTCCCATTTTTAGGATTAGGATTACCTTCTGCCTATTTATATCAGGGAACAGGTAAGGCTTATATGAGTTTATTTTGGACAATAATGTCTGAATTAATATGTGTAATTCCAGCAGTGTATATTATTGTATTTTATTTCCATGCTGGATTAATTGGTATATGGACTGCTTTTGTTGTTGGAAGAGCTATTTCAAATATTTTGAATCTCATATATGCCCGTATATATATTCACAAATTAGAAAAAAACCTTGATTTTGAGCTTGTTGAAAACTATAATATCAACTACTAAAAAATAATATAGAAAATTTCTTCTAAAAATTTTCTCAAAACATTTTAAAAAATGAAAATATAAAGTATTTAACAAGTTTTTTCTTAAAATAAATTTGGTGGGTTAATAATGCAAATTAACTATCATTACAAAAGTTTTTAAAAGAATCAATTAAAATAATAGAAAAAATTATATAAGATAATTAATATATTACATTTATGTTATATGAAGAGAATATTACTTTAAAGTCTTTGGATGATATAGATGTTAGATTTGGTTTAATTTATCCAGATGTTTATGAAAATGTTAATTTATCTACTGGATTTGAACTTTTATATCATATGTTAAATGATAGAAATGATTGTTATTGTGAAAGATTTATTTATCCTCATACCAAAAGTTTAGAAACAAAATCATCTTTAAAAAAATTTGATATAATAAGTTTTACTATACATCATACAGATGCTTTTTTTAAAATAATTGAAATATTGAAAAAAGCTGATATACCTATATTACGTGAAAACAGAACAAATGATGATCCATTAATTATTATAGGAGGTCCAATAACAACATCAAATCCTGCACCACTAAGTAAATTCATAGATATTTTTTGTATTGGTGAAGGTGAATGTATATTAAATAAGTTAATAGATAAATTTAAAAAATTTGAAAACCCTAAAGAACACTTAAAAGAATTTCTAGATATTCAAGGAGTATATATTCCTAAATTTAATAATCATACAAAAATAGCTTTAATTGATAATATGGATGAAAAATTTCACAACACTAATCCAATTATAGTTAAAAATGAAGATAATGAAATTGTTAATACTATTCGACTTGATGTTTTAAGAGGTTGTAGTCATGGATGCAGATTTTGTATGGCCGGTTATTTATATAAACCTTCACGAGAAACATCTTTAGAAAAACTAATAGAAATTGCTGAAGAGGCACGTGAAAATACAGGTATAACCTCAGTATTTTTAGTAGGGCCTGATATAGCTGATCATTCTAGATTTATTGAATTAATAGATGAACTCAATAAAAGAAATTTTAATGTAGGACTTCCATCTATAAGGATAGAAAAAATTTCTAGAAAAATGTTACAAGATTTAAAAGATTCAGGGACAAATAGTTTTGATATAGCTCCGGAATCAATTCATAAAATTAGAATATCACTTAATAAAGATTTTACTGATGATAAAATAGATTATGTTATGAAAAATGCATTTGATATGGGTTTTAATTTAAAATTTTTATTCTTAATAGGTTTTCCACAAGAAACAAATGAAGATATAGTTGATTTAGCAAAATATATTAAATCTATTATAAAAACACGAGATAATTTTGATAAGAATCTTGAATTAGATTTCAGAGTGTCTCCTGCAGTTCCAAAAGCACATACTCCCCTTCAATGGCATCAATTTGATATGGATTTGATTAACTATAAAATTGATGTATTATTAGAGGAATTAAATGATTTGAATCTTGAATGTATTGGAGAAACTATGATGGGTATTACTTATACTAATTATTCTATTAATTTGAGATTTGATTTTAATTCAAATGAAAATTGTTTAAAAGATTATATTCTAAGTTGTGGAAATAGTGACGTTGGGGATTTAATAATGAATCATAGTTTTAATAGTCCTTTATCCAAATGGGAAAAATATATTCCAAAATATGATTTAGACGATGAATTGCCGTGGGATTGTATAGATTTAGGTTATAGAAAGGGTTTTATTAAGGCAGAATATAAAAGAATGCTAAAAAATAAGTTAACATTATGGTGTGGCGAAAATAAATGTTATAATTGTAAAGATAACTGTTTTAAAAACGATTTTATTTAATTTTATATTAATGTCATAAAGATTTATACTAAATGTTTAGCTATTGACTAAAAATCAAAATTATAAAAGATAATTTGTTATTATAAATTTTTATTTATAATTATTTTTAATGATAGATTATATTTTTTATATAATTTTTTTAATTTTTCGGCTTATTTATTATAGATTTAAAAAATATAGTATAATTATTTTAATTAGAATAATTATAATTAATTTTTAATATAATAAAAATATATCTGCATGTTTTTATTATAGATTATTTTAGTAATTTATAATTATAATTATAATTTATCATGATTTTTTACAAAAGTTTTAATATTATAAAAAAGAAAATAAGTATAATTTTAATAAACTTCATGAAGGAATTTTTATGATTACATTTGTACAAAAGGAAATACTACAAAATTTAATTAATTTGTATCAAACTTCTGAATGTAAATCTATAAAGGGAGAACAAATTGCAGAAGTGATGGGTAGAAATCCTGGAACAATAAGGAATCAAATGCAAGCTTTAAGAAGTTTAGGTTATGTTAAAGGAGTTCCAGGTCCTCGTGGAGGATATAAACCTACAATTGAGGCATATCATAATTTGAATATTCCTGTATCTGATCAAGATTCTAAAGTTCCAATAGTTGTGGATAATGAAAAATTAGAAGGATTATCTGTTGCAAAAATTGAATTTACTAGTGTTCCTCATCCTGCAGAATGTGAGGCGGCTATTAAGATTTTAGGAAATATCAAAACTTTAAATATTGGGGATATTATTAAAATAGGTCCAACACCAGTAAATAATCTTGGAGTTATTGGTAAAATTGTTGGCCGTGACGATACAGATAATATTCTTCTTGTTGAAACTAGTACCATTAGAAGTATTCCTAAAAAAACTGTTAGTGAAATAGGAACTGAAGATTTAATTATCTTATCACCAAACACTACAATTCGTGAGGCAGCTTCAATATTTACAGAATATACTATTAATGGTGCACCTATAATTGTAGATAATGTTGCAGTTGGAATGTTAACGGTTACAGATCTTGTTAGAGCTATTGCAGAAAATAAGGAAGATGCATCTGTAAGTGATTTTATGTCTGAAAGGGTGGTAAGTGTTAATAAGGATATGAGAATTGCAAATGCTGTAGAGATTATGTATAAATATAAAATTGGAAGATTAATTATTACAGATGATAATAATAATCCTGTAGGTATTGTTACAAGAACAGATCTCATTGAATCTATGACTAATCTTAAGAAGTTTCCTGTAACTAATGATTAGTATTATTTTTACTTTTCATTGCTTTTTTTTTAATTTTTTCATCTTTTTTTTGTTGTTTTACATATTTTTATTATAATCAGTTATAAACAAGTATAATAAAAGTTTAGTAATTTACTATAATTCTAATTTTAATAAAAAGGTTTAATAGTAAACAATTTATTAGTTAAACAATTATTATATCATCAATTTCTTCTATTTTTGCACGTGCTAATTTACGTATTCTAGGGAATTCATTTTCATCTCTTGCAATTTCATTTAATATATTTTTATCATCAGTCATTTCTACAACGATTTTATGGGTTTCATAATTTTCCTGACTTAATGCAAGAGCTAATATTTTCCCTTCGCCTTCTTTTGAAACTTCATTTATTGTTTCTTTAAATTTAGTGATTTGCTCTCTGCAGTGTTTTTGACGTTCCCTGATAAGACCTAATTTATTGTCTGATGAATTTGATTCTTCTTTTTGAGGATATCTTTCTTCTAATTTTTCATAATAAGATAATGTTTTCTCATAGGGTGAAAGTAAGGTGTCTATAAAGAATTTTTTATTTAAAATAAAATCACTAAGCTCTATATCTTGATTTTTACTTTCTTCATATACCTCGTAGAATAGTTCACAGTCTGTTGTATTATTTAAAATCTCAATTAATGCTTCTTTAACGTTACCTAGTTTCTCATTTGCAATTGCACGAATCTCCCAAATAGGATCATTTTGAGCAATATCTAAAAGTGTATTTTCATCACTAATTTTTTCAACTATTGTTTTTCGAATATTAGCATTTTTGGTATTTTCAAGAATAGTGATTAAATATTCCTCATTTTGAATTTTTTTAATTATACTGGTTTTAACATTAATAGATTCATCTGAGTGGTAAATATTATATAAAATATCTTCATTATTTATTTTATTAATTATTTCTAATTTTATTTTTTCATTATCTGTATTATCATAAATTTGTTTTAATTTGCCATCATCATCGATTTTACAAGTTATATTTTTAATTACCTCTACATCATTAGTTTTTTGTGCAATATAGGTAAGTAAATCTTCATCATATATTTTATCAATAATAGCATTTTTATATTCTGTATTTTTAGCTTCAAGAGCTATTTCACATAGAATGTCTTCATCTTCTATTTTATCAAGTGCAATATATCCCATTTCATTGTCTTTATTTTTTATTGCTATTTCTTTTAAGTCGTTAATATCATCAATTTTTGTTGTTGCAAGTCCTCTAGTGTTTAGACAATTACTATTTAATGCAATATTTTTAAACTTCTCTAAATCATTTATCTTCTCAAGTGCAATAATACCAATATCAATATCATCATCCTTTATTGCTATTTGTTCTAATATGTCTTCATTTTCAATGAGGTCAGTTGTAACGTAACGAGTTTCCATACATTTACTATTTAATGCAATACAATAAATGTCTTCAATGGATGTGATATGGCTTAATGCGAATTTTCCTACGATAAAATCACTATCTTGTATTGCTGCTAATTTATATATTTTTTCATCATTAATTTTTGAAAGTGCAAGAGTACGTATATGAGCATCTGAATCTTCACGAGCAACTTTTTTAAGGGTAGCTAAGTTTTGTATTTTATGAACTGCTAATTTTCTCAAATTTGAGTTTTTACATTTAATAGAAAAGTCATTAAGTAATTCCACATTCTTAATTTTTTTTATGGCATCTGATGCATTGTTTATATCTTCATCATAATAAGCTATCTCAAGATATCCATAATCTTCAGATCCTATTCTCATATATGCAGCACTTCTAACTTGCCATGAACTATCTTCATGAGCTATATCAATAAGTTTTTCTAAACTTAAATCAGCAGTTTTTATAGTGTAAATTCTTTCTTCTATAGTATCACTATAAATTCCTTTTTTATTTATTTTATCAACAAAAGACATATTATCACTATTTGCACTTGTTTAATTCATAATATTATATTTATTATATTCATATATATTGATTTATATATATTTTTCTTTAAAATATTAAAATTATTAGAATTTATTCTTATAATTTTAAAAATTGGGATGATTTTTTTTATTTTAATTATTCTTTAATTTATAAAAGTTTTATTTCAATTATATATTCTAAGGATTTAATTATATTTTTATAAGTTTTTCCATTAATATTCAAAATATTTAATTATATTTTTATAAGTTTATTTTCTATTATATATTCAAAAGATTTAATTATTTTAATAAATTTAATAAATATTATAAATAATAAATTCAATTTTATATATTAGTTAATATTTATTTTAAATTAAAGTGATATGATGGAAGAGTATAATTTAAATAACTTTGCATCAAATGTTAATCATAAATTAAAAGCTCATAAAGTTAAACAAATGGATTTAAAAAATGAAATGACGGTTAATGAACTTATTAATGAATTTGACTCTTCAGGAGTTTTAGGTTCAGGTAGAGTATCAAGAGCTAGAAATTTACTTGTCGAAATGATTAATGATGATGATATGCAAATATTTCTATCTGTAGCAGGACCTATGGTTCCAGGTGGCCTTAGAAATATTATAGTAGATATGATTAGAAAAAAACAAATACGCACTCTTATTACTAGTGGTGCAAACTTAACTCATGATCTTGTTGAGGCTTTTGGTGGAAGACACTATAAAGAATTAGGTTTTAATGATGAAGATTTAAATGATGCAGGTATTGGAAGAATTGCAGATGTTTATACACAAGCAGGTGATTTTGAAATATTTGAAGAAAATTTCTCTCGAATATTAAAGAAAATATCTAAAAAATATAATAATGATAAAGATAAAGGTATTATTTCTGTTGAAACATTATTATATGAAATTGGAATGTGTATAGAAGATGAAAATTCCATACTTTATAATGCTTCAAGATGTGGGGTTTCTATTTTCTCACCGGGTATTATTGACAGTATGATTGGTTTACAGTTATTTATATTCTGTCAAGACCATAATCTTCACCTTGATGTTGTAGCGGATATGCATCATTTATCTGATATAGTCTTTGAGAGGGAAAAAGTAGGGGCTATTATGTTAGGTGGAGGTATTCCTAAACATTATACCTTAGCAAGTAATCTTCTTAAAGGTGGTATTGATGCTGGATTTCAGATAACAATGGATAGGCCTGAAACAGGTAGTTTAAGTGGCGCTCCACTTGAAGAGGCAATTAGTTGGTCTAAAGCTAAGCATAAATCAAATCTTGTAACGGTTATTGGTGATACTAGTATTTTATTCCCACTAATATATGCAGGTGCAATGGACCAGTTTAAATAAAATTATTAAGTTTAATAACTTATTAATAATTTTTTTTAGTGAAATTAAATATTTTTTTTAAATTTTCAAAATTTAATTTATTAATCTAATCAGAAATTTTATTTAAATTTTAAAATTTAATTTTTATATATAATCACTATTTTTTTTAATTTTAAAAATTTCAATTTATTTTTTATAAAAAAAAGAGTCTGTAAAATTTTCTAGGCCAATATCAATGCAAAAAAATGCAACAAAAAATTTGGAATAAATAATAATCCGTTAATAAAAAACAATAAACATTATTTACAAGAAATCATTGATAAAATACCAGAAATAATGAAAATAGGATATCAATCACTACGAAAAATAATCAAATACTTAGAAATATTCCTTGAAATACAAATATTCTACCAAACAATACGAAATTGGTCCCAAAAAAATCATGAAAAAACAATACATAATAAAGAATTCGAATATTCTGGATATTATTTATATGATGAGCAATTTTTAAGACTT
>NZ_CAJOKH010000071.1 GCF_905235195.1 uncultured Methanobrevibacter sp.
CTAAATGTATTTTTAGGGGCCTTAATCATATCACTAGGATTTAACTCAAAAACAGCAATACAACAATTATCTGAGAACTGAAAAATTCAGACCCCTAAATGTATTATAAACCTAAAAAAAGAAATTGAAAAAAAATTATGAAAATTTTCCTTTCTTCAAATCAATAGATTCTAATTTATCAAATTCTATTTTTTCCCCATCATTAGTAATTTTTGTAGTAATTAAAACATACTGTGACTTTTTATAAAAATAATATAAGAATATAACTAAATTAACAAAAATAAAAAGTGCAGATACAATACAAGCTAAAATAATGAAAATTAAATGAGCAATCCAATTACCATAAGCTCTTTTAAATAGAAAAGAAAAATTATCTCCTTCAGTATTTAATTTAAAACCATTTTCTATAAATAAATCTCGAAGTTCTTCCAATTCTTTTTTATTTTTAGCATGTAAAGTATAGGGCTTCATTTAATTACCTTAAAATATTATAAATCATTAATCATATCATTACTCATTAATCATATCATTAATTATAATCATATAATCTAATATAATCATATAAATTCAACCAAGTCTTCTTTTGTTTTTTTATCTTGAAGGCGTGGTTCAGCATCAATATGGCCAATAGGTGTGAATAATAAAGGCTGATACTCATCTGAGTCAATAAGCTTTTTAGCCTCATCAGGGTTAAAGTTTGCAATATAACATGTTCCAAGACCTAATGCAGTTGCAGCAAGAACAATATGATCCATTACAATAGTACCATCAATATCTGCAATATTTTTATTATCGGATTTACGGGTCCATGCCTTCTCAGCACTGACTGCTACACATAAAGCTATAGGAGCTTCTAAAAACCATTCAGCAGGATAAATTTTTTTTAAATCATCTGCATTTTTATCAGTATCTATAACATATACTTTAAATGGTTGGAAATTAACTCCTGTAGGTGCTAATGCTGCAGCATCCAATATTTTATCTAAATCTTCTTTACTTACAGATTCATCTGTATAGCCCCTTACACTATACCTTTTTTCAATAGTTTCAAAAAAATCCATTCTATTAACTCCATAAATTATTTCAATTAATTTTTAAATTTATTTAATTTAATATAATAATTAAATTTAAATCTAAATATAAGTTTTTAAACCTAAATATAAAATTATAAACCTAATAATAAAATTTTAAACCTAAATATAAAATTATAAACCTAATAATAAAATTTTAAACCTAAATATAAAAAATTATAAACCTAATAATAAAATTTTAAACCTAAATATAAAATTTTAAATCTAAATATAAGTTTTTAAACTTAATTATAAAATTTTAAACATAATTATGAAATTTAAAATTTAAATATAAATTTGAAATCTGAATATAAGTTTTTAAATTTAATTATATAAATTTATTAGAAAACATAATCATTGCTTATTAAAGATTTATAAGAAAAATCCATTAATGAATATTTATAATCATTTTTTAAATGTTATATTTTCAAATCCTTCATAATTAATATCATCTATATCACAGAATCTTCTAAATTCTTCATCATCCATTGTTTCTTCATAACTATGTGCTATCAATCCAGGAAGTCTTCCAATCATAAATAATCCTAAACCAAATTTTGGATTAAATCCCAAATCTGAAAGTATTGCACCATTTATCCCATCAACATTTAAATAAATTCCTTTCTTTTCAATTAATAAATGTTCTATAGAAATTGCAAGTTTTGTATGTGGTCCAAGATGACCTTTATCTATAACAAGATCCACTAATTTTCTTGCACGAGGATCCCTCTTATGATATCTATGTCCAAATCCAGGAATTTTTTGACCTCTAGATAAACCTGCATATACAATATCTAATGCCTTATCTGTAATTTGAGGATCATCCAACTCAGAATCTCCTGATATATACAATGATTTTATAGCATTCTGAAACAGCACCATTACTTTTTCAATAGCTCCTGCATGATGATAACCAAAAGATAGTAATCCTCCTCCTACAGCATTATTTAATGGTGATCCACTTGATGCTATAATCCTTGCTGTTTGAGTACTTGGGGGAGTAACACCATGATCACAGAATGAAACTAATATATGATTTAATATTTCTCCCTCTTCTTTTTTAGGCAATTTTCCCCTTAAAATAAGATAAATCATTTCAGCAAAACTTAAATTTTCTATTAACTCTTCCTGATTATATCCTCTTGTAATGATTTTATCTGGTTCAACTTTAGTAATAGTTGTTTTAAGCTTATGCTTAGAAATATTAGAATTATTTGAATCCTCTGAAGTCAATTTATTAACCTCTTTTAAAATTTTTTCTATAAAAATAATTTATTTATAAAATCTACTTAATTATATTTTATTTACTATATATTTATAAACTATTTAAGAATTTTATATTTTTTCATTTAATTAAATATAAAAAAATAAATTGGGTTTAAATTTTTACTGTCCATTTACGTGGCTCTACAAAACAACATGGCCTTGCAGAAACTATTCTAACACCACTTGCCCTTTGAGGACCAATATTTAAAAAAGTTCCAAGAACTGTAATACTGCCTTTAAGACCCATAGGACCTATATTTAACTGATTTAATTTATTTGAAATATAATTTTCTGTATCTGATTGTTGATTTAAATTACCATAAACCATGGCTTTAATCATCAAATGACTTGCTTCATAATGAGTTCTGCCAATTCCTATTACAGGAATAGCTGGAGTGCAACCTAATAATTTAAGCGAATCCTTAAGCCATAAAATTGTCTCATCAATAATCACCTTATTATCGTGTTTGTGAAATACACGATATGTTTTTGATCTTATCTCAGGGCCGCCACCTAAAAGTAATATATGTATATGGATTTCATCCTCTAAAGCTTCATCATAATCAATATGATTTTTATCAAAAGAATCAATAGATATAGGAGCAGTTTCAATCATTGAAGGTTCATCATATAATCCTTCTGATTGTTCAAGACGTATAAGGTCACTTCCTTTTACTGCCATTGGCCTTGCAGGCAGATTATCCAAGCCCTTTTTTATTCCATTTTTAATATTTTCTATAAAATTTTCCGGTAACTGACGATTATTACCAAGTTCAACTAATACATGAGGTATACCTGTATCATCACATAATGGAAGTTTAGATTTTCTTGCAATCTCCTCATTTCTAATCATAGTTTCAAGTGTCCAAATGGCATTAGAATTGCCCAGACTCTTTTCATATAAAACTGCTCTTTTAAATACATCAAGTTTATCTTGGCTATATGTAGTACTTGCCTTAATTACTGCATTTTGAACCATATCTTCTAGTGACATTTTATCACCTAAAAAAATAATTTCTAATTTTCAGGAATTGCAAGATCTTTTGATGCTTTTGGAGATATAATTGCATCAGGACAATATTTATCAATAATCCTTTTTACAAGCCCTACCTGTTTTACTCTTTTTTCACCATCAGCATTGGTCGTATCCCAATTATGGGTTTTTGCAACAGACCCTCCTGTTTTAAGATATACAGGACTTCCTACTTTTATCATCTCAGGAACTTCATAATGGCGTATAAATCCTCCAGAAGACTTAGGATTTTCAGTATGTAAATCGATAGGAATATTAATTGCAGATCTAATTGATGCAATCATTGGAAGCTGAAGGTCTCTTACCAGGTTTAATGAATCGAGGCCTAAACTTTCAAATAACTTAGCACTTGCAGGATTAGAACATCCTGCATGGGCAGATAATTTAAAATGGAGATTTTTTGGAAGTTCACCTACACTCCTCATATTATTTAATATGTAAAGCAAACCTTCATCATATAATAAAATACCTCTAACACCTAAATCTACCGCCCTTTTAACATCCTCAATAGCATAAACTAGATTATCATAACCTCTAAGTCTATATCCTATACGTACACCCTCTGAAGTATTAACACTTGCACTTGTATCATATGGTGCTCTTGGACCTACAGCTAAAAATAGCTCCATCTCAGAAATTCTTGCTAAATCTGCCATTTTAGTAATTTCTTCATCTGAAAGGAGCATAATACCTTTAGTTTGAGTAACTCGATGAATGAAAATATTTTCTTTTTTACAAGTTTTAACTATAGTTTCAAGTGCACTAGGAGACTGTACTCCTGGAATTTCCAATCTATACTGTCCACCATCATCGAACCTTTTTTTAGATGTAAAATCCTCATTTTCCCTTTCAATTCCCATAGTTTTTAAAAAATTTTTTGTATCATCCATCATTTAAATCATCACTCTAACTAAATATATCCCTCATTTAAATATCACTATAAATAGTCAAAATATTAATTATCAAAATCTAGTAACATCTTAAGAATTTTAGCCATTTTAGAAGATTCCATATGATCAATTGTATTAAGTCTATCAATTCTATAATTAGGATTTAATTTTCTGAATTTATCTATAAGTTCTCCAGGACTTATAGGATTACGTTTGTTTCCTTTAGAGAAAATAGTAGTGTGTTCAAATACTCCTCCCCTAAACTCTTCATTTAATATAAGCTTAACATTAGATGGCCTGGCATCTTCCTCCAAATAATCATATTCATCCTTATTGTAAATTTTAACTTTGTTTGCTAAATATTTTATATCTTTAACTTTATTATCATCAATTTCATCTAAATCTCTAAATAAACCATCTTGTATAAGATAATTAATTTTATTTAGACTTACATCACCATAAATAAGAGCAATAGCTACAGCCATAGGTAAAGATTGTCTTAGCTCCTCTATATTAGAAGGATTGTAGTTATTATGTTCAGATGCAATTTTATAAGTGTAAATATCAACTGAATCTATTGAAAGATAATCTTTTTTAATTGTATTGTGAAGGAATAATGCAGATTCTATAGAAGAGTGAATGTGTCTACAGAAAGGATATACCTTAAAGTAAACATCCTCAATTTGGAAATTTTTCCCTAATTGATCAAGTTGATTTTGAATTCTAGTATTGCGGATTTTACGAGGAGGATTTTCAGAGTCAAGATTACCTATTGCCATAGCTTTTAAAAATCCTTCCTCACCATCTATTATAGATTCAGTACCTGTAAAACCATTATAAGCTAAAAATGCAGAAACAATTCCTGCCCTAGAAGCATTACCTGCATGGAATGCCTTAGCCATAGTACCCCGATGGTCTGATTCTAAAAGACCTGCAGATTGAGTACCACAAATACCTAAACATTGAATAGTTTGATAAAGATTAAGTCTAAGTATTTTACTTGCAACAGCACCTGAGACTAAGGTCCCAATAGTACCGGTTGAATGAAAACCCTGATTTCTATGATTAGGATTTGCAATAGAACCAATTAAAATTCCAGTTTCATAACCTACAACAATAGCCTCTATAAATTCACGACCTGTAATGTCAAGTTTAAGACTCATTGCAATTGCAGTGGAAAATGCAATAGCACCAAGATGAACACTTGCAATATCATGACCATCATCTAAATCTAATACATGAGCAGCAGTTGCAAAAAATAAAGCATCCTCTAACATAGAATGTTTATAATTTTGATCAATTAAACGAATAGATTTTTTAATAGTTTGTGGAGCGATTTCATTTTTACCCTTTAAATATACAGCAATATAATCAATAAAACATAATTCGGCCTTTTTAATTATATCTTCATCTAGGTCATTATACTTTAAATTTACAATAAAATTAGCAAGTTCCTTTACAATCATATAAACACATTAAAAAAGTTAATCCTTGAAAAAAATAATTTTAATAATTAAAAATAATTTGTTTAAACTAATAATTAAATTTTTATATATAAAAAATTTTTAGCCGACATAATATTATAAGTTTTAAAAGTGTTTAAAAAAAGTAAAAAAAGTAATTAAAATATAATTTTAAAATATAAATAGGGAAATTTAAAAAAAATATTTAAATAAAAAAATAAGTCTTTAAATTATATGGAATAAGGTTAAACAAATTTGTGCAATAAAAACAGAACTTAAAAAAGTTCCCATAATAACAAAACAGGTTACAATAGCTCCTCTCCAACCAAACTTCTTAAATTGTTCCCAATCCCTTCCCATTGATATACCAACATAAGCAAGATAGACAGTTATAATTGCAGTTAAATCAACACTTTTAACAAAAGGAACAATATACTGAGAAGTTGGTACCATTGGAAGGGCTAAAATAATACCAATTAAACTTACCCAAATAATTGATGAAATATTATGTGGAGTAATTCTCTCCAGAATAAAACAAACATAAGCCATTGCAGATAATATAAGCATTCCTATAAAAGAATTAATAATTGATGCACCTGTAGAAATATAATTTCCACATGATACAATAAATGAAAAAATTAAAAATAAAAATACCCAATCAATAAGTCTTTTTAAACTAATTTTATTAATCTCTTTATCTAATTTATAATCTATCATATCTTCATCTTTATAAGACTTAAGTTCTATAGAAACTGAAGTTGTTCTTCCTATTTAGGTTCTAACCAACGATAAAGTCTTTCAGTAATTGGAAGACCAATCAAAATTGTTAAATAAATTCCAAGACAGAAACTCAAAAGGTTAGAAAGTCCTGAAAATGCCAAAATATCATCAGACATATGACCTGGAAAAATATCCAGAAGTGGAGCAATAGCTGCAGCATTCATACTTACACTACCTACCCCACTTGCCATAGCAAGAACATAAGGGTGAATTGGAAGGGCAGTAACCAAACTTGATATTAAACTTATAAAAATAGCCCCCATAATAGTTCCAATAACATAAACAGTTAAAACTCCCCTTGCCTCAGGAGATCCAGAACCATATTTATTAAAAATAATTCCTATATTTGGTTCACGACATATTGAACTTGTCATACCAATAGATTCACGTTTGAATCCTAAAACAAGAGCAATTGGTAATGCTATAAATATTGTCCCTAAATGACCCAATTGCTGTAAAAAATTGTAGGCATAAAAGATAATGTATTAACTGATTGTCCACTTGAAACTGCAAGTTTTGCAATAATTGGCACCGTAAAAAAAATCGTTAAACTCTCTGCTACTTTAGATTCATGATTTTGAATAAATTTAATAGGTTTTGCTAAAAATAAGATTAAACCTAAAACCATTGCATACAATAACGGCATGAACACTATACTTATAGTACCAGTTAAAAAAATTCTACGAGGACCAATTAACTCTGAAATAATCACTAAAATAAAAACTATAACATATAGTTTATATTCCCTCCATGGCCTAATCTTATGTTTATTAAATTTATTAAATTTAGTCATCTTAAAAACCCTTTATAGATAAAAAAAGCTTTTAAAAAATCTGTTTAAAGTCTGATTTTTATAAAAATAATTATGTTTATTTTAATAATAATATAATAATTTAAATTAAATTTATACATTTTTATTAATATATTAATCGATTTTATTAAAAAATATTCAAAAAATGCAAATAAATAACGGTTTTAAAAAGACTAATAATAATCATTCAAAATGAGAACAATGAAGTATCCATTAAACTTTTGATAAATATATAAAAAATATTAAAAAATAATGAGTTTATTAAAAAATTAAATAATATCTCAAATTTTAAAAATAAAATATTTAAAAATATGATTAGTTGAAAATAAAATTAAAATAGCTGGAAAATGAAGATAAAATTAAAAATATAAATTTAATAAATCAAATAATGATAAGATTAATTGAAAATAAATTCACAGCCCAGAAAATGAAGAATAAAAAATATAAATTTAAGAAATTAAAAAAAAACTTAAAAAAAATTAATAAAAAGATTAGGAATTTATCTAATTATTAAGATTCATACGACATAAAGGTTTAGCCAAATGTCTTCTCGCCATAACAGGAGTTTCATAGAATTTTCCCAATTGTAAATCACGTTTTAAAGTATGAGGAACTTTAGAAGAATCAGCTAATTTATATGAACAGTTTTTACATTTAAAACCCTTATTTTTACCTGCAGAACTTAATGTTTTACCACATTTTGGACATTTAGGATTTTTATATTCAATATTATTTAAATCCAATACCTTAAATTTCTCAATATTAAAGGTACCCTCCTCTCCAATTCCACCATAAACTTTAATCACATCCCCAGCCATTAATTTTTGAACTATTTTTCTAAAATCCTTAGTAGGCTCATATGCACCACATTCTATTTTAGCTGTAGAGTCCTCAAGAGTAAAGAAGAAATGTCCTCCTTCAATTGAGTGGGGAGTGTCAACAACAGTACCTTCCACAATAAATGAACCATACTTTCTCATGGATTTAATATTCTCTGCAAGTTCTAGATGCATATCGGTATGTTGATTTGTTAAAAATATACAATAATCTTCAATTTCCTCATAGACCTTTACAATATTTTTAGCTTCAAGAAGGCTTTCGGGGTTATCTGCTCTTATACCATAAAGAACTGGACATGGAGTTTTAGGTTCAATAGCAATATATTTTCCATCAATATTTTCAAAAGTATCTGTCATCTCATCCATTAAATAAACAGAATCATAATCAATTTTACGTTTTCCTCCACGATTTTCAGGAATTCTATAGGTTAAAAGTTCATAGGTACAGTCAGTCAATTTACAAGAGATTGTAGCAAGAGCCCCTATAATACCTCTTCCTTTTTTAAATTTGAAGATTTCTGCACCAATATGATTTGCAAATTCTTCTGCCTCATCAATAGTAATAATAGAATGAAGTGCCTTAAAAGCAAAATCCTCCATTTCACTAGTGATTTTACCCTCATAAAATACAACACCAGGATGTGTATTATCACAATCAAACATGGATAATTTAGATACTTCATCTAAAATAATATTTTGAGCTTTCTTAAAATCATTATATTCAAACTGTTCTTTTGGAAATTTAAATGATACTCCTCCATTACCACGTGTTTTATATCTTGCAAAAGGATTTAATCTAATAAGTCTTGGATACCCCTCAATAACAAAGCCTTCCTTTTTTAACTTTTTAATTAAATCCATACAAAGATATGTAGTGCACATACCATCTGGTGAATCTGTATCATCGATTCCTACATAAATATAGTCTATAATAAACAACTCCAAGTCAAATTTAATAATAACTGGTTAATAAGCTAAGTAAAGAGATAATAAAAATATAATCTAAATAATATAAAAATTCTTTTAAATAAGCTAAGTAAAGATATAATAAAAATATAATCTAAATAATATAAAAATTCTTTTAAATAAGCTAAGTAAAGATATAATAAAAATATAACCTAAATAATATAAAAATTCTTTTAAATAAGCTAAGTAAAGATATAATAAAAATATAACCTAAATAATATAAAAATTCTTTTAAGTAAAAATATATAATATAATATAAAATATAAATAGTGCTTAAAAATTATAGAAAATTAGACAAACAATATAATAATTTTACAACATGAGGTGATTCCTATGGATATGAATAGGAATAAATTAATACAAGAAATTAATCAATTATTACATATTGAAGGCTTTCAAACATCACATGTTTATGAACAAAGTTGTTTTGATATGATAGCTAGACGTAAACTTTTACTTCTTCTTATGAAAGTCCTTGTAAATATTGACAGTGTTAATGAAACTCATGTAGAAGAAATTAAAAAAATATCCGATGTTTTTCTTGCAAGTCCCGTTCTTGTAGGGTTAAAAACAAGAAGTTATCCTCTTGAGGAAGATGTTGTATATGAAAGACATGGTATTCCTGCAGTTAGTGTAGAAACTTTTAAAAATATGATAAATGGAGAATATCCAGAGGTTCTAGCTGACCGTGGAGGATATTTCGTAAACATTAACGGTAATTTACTTAAAGAATTTAGAGATGAGTACTCTCTATCCCTTAAAGATCTTGCAGACATTGCACATGTATCAAGAGAAACAATATACAATTATGAAAATGGTAAAGTAAAAGCAAATATTGAAACTGCAATGGTCTTAGAAGAAATACTAAATACAAAAATTACCTTTGACATTGATGTTTTTGAACCCTACCAAAGTCCTGAGGAAATTCCAACAAACAAAAATAATGATTTGGCAAAACTTGGTTTTGGTGTTGTATCAACCAATAAAACACCTTTCGATGCACTTGCAAAAGTTAATGATACAAAAAGTGCAGAAAGCCCCTTGATTGCAAATATGGATAAAAATAGAAATATCAAAACTTTAAAAAAGATGGCAGTTCCACTTAAAGACTTGTCCCTCATTACATCATCTGATTCATTTTTTGTTATCAAAAATGAGAAATTTAAAGAATCAATTGATGGAATACCTGTTATTAAATCCTGGGAACTTAAGGAAGCTGATGATACAACTGACTTTATTAAAATGATTAAAGAAAGAAAAGACACATAAACATCTTTACTACTAATTTTATCAAATATAGTTGTTTAGCAAATTTTTATTATAATCATTTATAAACAAGTACAATAAAAGATTATAAATCATTTATAAACAAGATATAATAAAAGTTAGTAATTTACTATAAAAAAATTATAAATTTTTAAGGAATCCAAATGTTTGTTCTGCCTCTATTTGTGAAGCCACACTGACACAAGCCATCTCTGCATAGTCAAGTGTTTTAAAGAAATTAAATGCCTCATCAGGCCTTTGAATACCGCATGCAAGAAGTCTTGAAACAATAATATTTTTATCTAATTCATTAAGCATAGATGCAAGTTCTCCCTTTTCATTATCAAGAAAGAAATCAACATCCATAGTATAAGCAATCTTATTTATAGGAAGCATATAAAAATCAAATAAATCAAGATCTAATTTTCCATTTAAAAGTTCTCTTGTTGTATTAAATGTTCTTGAAGTAATAATTCCAGCCATTATCCCCTGATTCTTAATCTCTTCTAAGATTTTACTAGTATAATCCCAGTCATAAGCATCAACCAACATATCATCAACTAACATTACTGGAGTATCATATTCAGATAATGTTTGAATATCTTCAATATAATTTGCCTCTTCTCTGGCCTTATTAAAATCTGGCATTAAGTAATTAACATTAGTATGTCCAATAGTTCCTATTAATTTCATATTAATAGATTCATCTTTTAAAATGTTTAAAGCATCAAAAATAGAAGGATTATTTGGAAGATTCATTGCCCTTACACCCATTTGATATGACCTGCGAATTACAGAAGCAATCTTTTCAGGTTGATTATATAAATCTAATTCATATATACGAGTTCTATGACCAAAATAACCTTCACAGGTCATTGGAGCAAAACCTAATACGGCTCGTGGAATACTTACACCATTAAAAACGAAATCTTCTTCAAAAATAATACCAACACCTAATTGAAATTATAAAGCAAATATAACTTAAATAAATATAAACTATTAAAATTTATATCCTTAAAACATATAAAAGATTTCTTAATTTATATTTGAATTTATCCACCATATTTTAAAAAATGAAAAATATCAACATGACTAAAATAGTGAATTAAATATTTATAAATATCAAAAAATATAGAAATAAATCTATAATATAAATTATTATTTTATAAATATTAACAAATTTAATTTTAATAATATATATTTAAAATAATTTTTTTATTAAAAATCAAAGAAAAAATCGTTTTAAATAAATTTTAGACTTATTTTAATAGGTGAAAGGATGAAAGTGCTTGTTGCTGATGCAATAGATCAAGAAGGTATTGATAAACTCGAGGATGTAGCAGAAGTAGTTGTAGATACTTCTATTACTCCCGAAGAATTAAAAAATACAATAAAAGAATATGATGGAATAGCAATTAGAAGTAGAACTAAAATGACTGCAGAAATTATTGAAGCAGCAGATAAACTTAAAATTATTGCAAGAGCTGGTGTTGGTGTAGATAATGTAGATTTAGAAGCAGCAACCAAAAAAGGAATTATGGTTGTTAATGCACCAGAATCCACATCAGTTACTGTAGCAGAGCATACTATGGGACTTATGTTATCTGTTGCACGTAAAATATCAATTGCAGACAAATCCACCAAATCAGGCCAATGGGAGAAAAAATTATTCAAAGGTATTGAACTTAAAGGTAAAACCCTTGGTGTTATTGGAATGGGTAGAATAGGTTCACAAGTAGTTTCAAGATGTAAAGCATTTGATATGGGTGCAATTGCATATGATCCATATTTACCTCCAGAAGTTGCAAAAAATATGGGTGTAGAATTAACAGATTTAGACACAGTACTTAAAAACGCAGATGTAATTACAATCCATGTACCACTTACTCCTGAAACTAATCATTTAATCTCTACAGAACAATTTGAAATTATGAGAGAAAATTGTATTATTATAAATTGTGCTCGTGGAGGAATTATTGATGAAGATGCATTATATGTAGCACTTAAAGAGAATAAAATTGGAGGAGCAGCACTTGATGTATATGAAAATGAACCTCCTGAAGAAAGTAAATTAATGGAACTTGACAATATTGTATGTACACCACATATTGCAGCATCTACTAACGAAGCACAAAAAGGTGCAGCAATTATAATTGCAGACGAAATTGCAGATTTATTTAAAGGTAAAACCCCTAATAATATTTTAAACATGCCACGTATGGACAATACTGATTTTAAAGACTCTGGCAAATATTTAGATTTATGTGAAAAATTAGGTGGTTTTATTTCCCAATCAATTAATGGTACAATTAAAGAAGTTTCTGTAATTTATGGTGGAGAAATCTCTAAACTTTCAAATAAAGAAATATTTACAAGAACCGTATTACAAGGAATATTAAATCCCATATTAAGCAGTCCTGTAACTGTTGTAAATGCCCCTGCTGTTGCTGAAAGCAGAGGTGTGCAAGTAACAGAAGGTATTAGAAATGAAGGTAAAGGATATGAATCATTCATTAAAGTTGTTGGTAAAACTGAAAGTGATGAATTCTCTGCTGAGGGAACTGTTCTTTATGAACCAAAAATCTTAAAAGTTAATGGTTATTGGGTTGATGTTAAACCTGAAGGACACATGTTTATTGCAAGATACAAAGATGTTCCAGGAACAATTGGTACTGTAGGCACTAAATTAGGCGAAGCTAATATTAATGTTGGTATTATGCAAATTGGTAGAGATACCATTGGTGGAAATGCAGTTATGATTTTAACTGTAGATCATGAAATTCCTGAAAATGTATTAAAAGAATTAAGTGAACTTGAAAATGTTCATGATGCTGTTAAAATTGTTTTATAAACACTAAAAACAATTTAACTACTCTTTTTTATTTTTTTATATACCTAACATATCGTATTTTAAAACTTATTCTACAATTAAAACAAACATTATATTCTTGATTTAAACTTAAATTATATTTTAAAAAAAGATAGAATAAATTTAGAGTATAATCAAGAATTAAAATTATATTTTAAAACTTATTCTATAAGTAAATCAAACATTATATTAATATTTTCAAAAAATAAAAAAAAGCACAAGAGTTAAAAAAAAGATATTGAATCTATTTCATCAATATTATACCAAAAATTACGAAATTGAAAAGATTTAAAACCAATACGTGAAATAATTGAAGATTTTATCAAAGTAACCAAAGATGCATTTGAATTAGGAAAAATTCCACAGTTACACCATTGAATCCATG
>NZ_CAJOKH010000072.1 GCF_905235195.1 uncultured Methanobrevibacter sp.
TATATTAGGAACTTTTTTTTAATTTTATAAATCTTATTTAATTTTATATTAGGAACTTTTTTTTAATTTTATAAATCTTATTTAATTTTATATTAGGAATTTTTTGTATATTTTATAAATCTTATTATTACTTCTTTGGGAATTTTTTATTAAATATTTCATTTTCTTTATTTTATATTCTATTAGATTTATATTAACTAAATTAGAAAATAAAAAGGATTATAGAAAAATTTATATAATGATTGTATTAAATAGAAAATTATGAATACACGATTTAGTCTAAGTGATAAAACCAGAAAAATTTTAGATAATGCTTTAGATGAAGCTATATCTATTGAAGATGCTAATTATTTAATGAACTTAAGGGGTTCTGAAATTTTTCCACTTCTTGAGACTGCAGATTATTTAAGACATGAATTAGTTGGAGATAATGTTAGTTTTGTTAATAATTGTAATATTAATTTCACAAATATATGTAAGGTAAGATGTGGATTTTGTGCATTTGGAAAAGATAAGGATGATCCAGATATTTATATACAATCTGATGAAGAAATTATAGAAAAGGGCCGAATTGCAGTAAGTAAAGGCGCCACGGAATTTACATTAATGGGTGGAGTTTTAGAAGATGCAGACATTGATTATTATAAACATCTTTTAGAATTATTAAAAGATGAATTTCCTCAAATTTCCATTCATGGTTTTTCCCCTACAATGATATATGATGCCTGTTTAAATTCTAACATCTCAATTAAAGAGGGTGTTAAAATTCTTAAAAAAGCAGGACTTGACAGTCTTCCAGGTACTGCTGCTGAAATATTGACTGACCGTACCCGTTCTATAGTCTGTCCAAATAAAGTATCTACTCAAGAATGGATTGATATAGTTACTGAAGTACATAAGCAAGGTATCACAGGTTCTGCAACTATGATGTATGGTCATGTTGAAACTGTAGAAGAACGTGTAGAAACTATGAGGATTTTAAAAGAAATCCAAGAAGAGACTCATGGTTTTACAGAGTTTATTCCAATGACATTTATGCCACAATTTTCACCTATTTTTTTAAAGGGTCAAAAAGATTTAGGTGCAACTGGTATAGAAGATTTAAAATTATATGCTACAAGTCGTTTGATGTTTAGAGATTTAATTCCAAATATCCAGGTTTCATGGGTTAAAATGGGTTTTAGATTTGCTCAAATATCCTTAATGGCAGGTGCTAATGATTTAGGTGGAACTCTTGGTGGTGATGAATTGTCTGAAGCTAGTGGTGCACCTGATGGTGTTGATGCTTCTATTAGAGATTTGATTAAACTTGTTAATGGTTTAGGAAGAAATCCAGTTCAAAGGAATACTTTCTACACTACTTTTAAATCTTTGGATTGAAGTTTTTATAATATATAATTAACTTATTTCATATATTTAAATAAATTTAAATTAATCTAAATTTAATAAATATTATAAATTATTATCATTATTTTTTAAATAAATAGTTGAATTATTATTAAAATTTTTTTTATAATAATGAGGATGGGTTATGAATAGGTTTTAGAAAAATCTAATTAAACAATTTCATTATATCTGTTTTAATATTAAATATTTTTTAATTTTTAAATATATTTTTATACAAAACTATCAAATATAATCGTGTCTCGCCCTCATAATCTTATAAAAAATAATAAAAAAATATATAATTTTAAATTAATATTTTTATAATTATTGGCATTTTTAATAAATAGATTAATTTTAAACTAATTTACTATATTAAATATTTATAGGCGATATTATGGTAAATGAAGAGAATATAGATACTGAAGTTGTTATTGTTGAGAATAAAGATCCATTGAATATGATGTTGGAAGAAGTTAAATCTATTGCAGAATATTATAATTTCGGTGAAGTTAGATTTAAAGTTGATTTTGAAGACAATTTTTTTCCTAATGTATTTATTATTAAAACTAATGAAGAATTAACAGATGTTAGAGTTAGACAATTAAATAGTTTATTTAGAAGTAAATTAAATAAGTTCTGTGATGAATATGATATTCTTAAATCTTTTGAGTCTGTTAAATTAGAATTTGAATAACTAATTAAATTATATCATTAAATTTAATTTATTTAATTAAATTTAATATTTTTACTTTTTATAAAATTTCTTTTAAAATAGTGGATATTTATGATTGAAATTGAAAATTTATCTAAAACATATAAATTAGCTAATGATGATGAAGTTATAGGGCTTAAAAACATTAATTTGGAAATTAATGAAGGAGAAATTCTTGGAATAATAGGAACAAGTGGTTCTGGAAAAACTACTCTTCTGCGATGTCTTAGAGGAGTTGAAAAATTTGATGTAGGTACTATTAAAATTGATGATTTTGAGCTTAAAGCTGATGATAGTCAATATTATTATAATAAACTTAAAAAAGCTACAGCTATTCATCTTCAAAGAAATTTCGGCCTTTGGCCTGCAAGTTGTAGGGAAAATATATTGAGAAAATTCTATGGGACTAAATATGAGGATGAAGCTTCTATAATTCCAGATGAAGCTGAAAAAGAATTTGGGCAAGAAACTGATAGGATTTTAAAGTTAGTAGGTTTATGGGATAAACAAAATTACTCATCTACTATTATTAGTGGAGGAGAAAAACAAAGACTTATTATGGCAAGACAACTTGCAAAAAAACCAAAATTATTACTTCTAGATGAACCTGCTACTATGGCATGTCCTAGAACTAAACAAGAAATTCTTGAAGCTGTTAAAAAAATCAATGATGAATTAGGAATAACTGTAGTTGTGGTATCACATTTACCTGAAGTACAAAAATATTTAGCTGATCGGGTTGTACTGATGGAAGATGGTGAAATTGTTAAAATTAGTAATGATGTTGACCAGATTACAGATGAATTTTTAAAAGATATGGAAGATGAAGTTGATATAAAAATCACTCCTACAGATGAAACAATCATTAAAAGTGAAGGTATTAAAAAAAGATATTATGTATTAAATGAAGGAGAAAGTCTCAATATTGAAGATGCAACATTTGATATTAAAAAAGGGGATGTTTTAACTTTACTTGGGCCTAGTGGTGCAGGTAAAACTGTACTTTTACGTATATTAGATGGTCTTGATGATGCAGATGAAGGTAAAGTCACTTATAAACTTGTAAAAGATGATGATGAGCTATGGGTAGACATACATCAGCCTTCCTTAAATCGTATGGATATAAGACGTAAACTTGGATTTATGTATCAGGAATTTGCACTTCAACATTATGCAACAATCCGAGATCAACTTGCAGCAAAACTAGGATATAAAAACAATCAAGTTGTAGAAAATGCTAAAAAAATTGCAAAAGAAGAAGGATTATCTGATGAGATATTGGATTCTTTATATCTTTTAACAGATTTAACCGAAGCTGAGGCAAAAAAAAGATTGGAACAGGCAGGTATTGTTCCTGAAATATTAAATGATCTATTTCCAAAATTCCCTGCAACTGCTGTTAAAGATGCAGTTAGTGATGTATTTGAAAAACTTGATTTATCTTTAGATGTACTTGATAGACGTTCATATGAATTATCTGGAGGTCAAAAGGTTCGTGCAATGTTGTCACTTGTACTTGCAAGTAAACCAGAGATTCTACTTTTAGATGAACCATTTGGAGATCTTGACCCTAAAACCTTAAGAATAGTTTCTAACTCTCTTAAAAAATTAGCAAAGGAGTATGGTATTACTATTATAATGGTTTCACATAATACTGAATTTATGAGGGAATTATCTAATAGAGGAATCTTCATGAATGATGGTGATCTTTTAGATGATAGTAGAGATATTAACAAACTTGTTGATAATTTCATTGAATTTTGTAATGCAGACTATTTAATAGAAAATTCATAATATTTTAATTTAATTTGTTTAAAAGTTTTAAATTAGATTATTTCAAATAAATTTAGATTTTTTAGTCAAATATTTTCAAATTACATAGTTCAAATAATTTTATAATTAATAATTAAATGATAGAATGATTAATAAAATATTAATTGCAAGTGATGGATCTAGTTCTGCAGATAAGGCTGCTGATTTAGCTATTAATATTGCAAGTAAATACAATGCAAAATTAGCTGCATTATATATTTTTGACCCTATGGAAATGTCCTATGATGATGGTGATGATGAAGGTGGAGCAGTTTTAGATAAAATTACATCAAAAGGAAATGAATATAATGTAACAGTAATTGAACATATTATATCAGCAAATCCTATCAGTGATTTTAAAGTTATGATATCTAAAATAAATCCTGATTTAATTGTAATAGCTAGTCATGGTAAAACATATGATGAAAAACCTTATAATGATAGTCAATTAGGTAGTGTAGCTTTAAAAGTCTTGGAAGTTTCTAATGTTCCGGTTATAATATCAAAATAATTATGTTAAAATAAGGTCAAATTTTTATTATAATTAGTTATTATTTATTTATATTCTTTTTTTTTTAAAAATTTATAATAAATTTATAGTTTAATTCTTTTAATATTAATTTTATTTTCTTTAATTTATATTATATTTAATTAAATTTTTATGCTTTGTTTTATATAATTCTAAAAATTAGTTTAATTTAATCATATGCATTATTAAATTTTATCAATATATTTATATTATAAAAAACTATAATATATTGAGGTGCTATTTATGGCAGAATATAAATGTAAAGTGTGCGGATTTGTTTTCGACACTGAAAAAGGTGAAGCAAGAAAAGATGTTGCTCCTGGCACTCCTTGGGAGGAAATTGGTGATGGATTTAAATGTCCGTTATGTGGGGCACCTAAAAATATGTTTAACCCTTTATAATGAGGTGAAATAATGGCAAAATATGTTTGTGGTGTATGCGGATACACTTACGATGAAGATGAACAAGGAACTGCATTTGATGATTTATCAGATGATTATGTATGTCCTGTTTGTGGTATAGGTAAAGAACAATTTAATAAACAATAGTTCTATTTTATTAATTATAAACTATTTTAAATAAATTATATTAATTTAAATTTTTAATTACTATATTAAATTATATTAATTAAATTTTTAATAAAAAAAATATTATTTTTAATTATTATATTTTGGTGATATGATGGTAAATGAAGCAATGGAAAAAGCTTTAAATAAACAATTAAATGCAGAATTATATTCTGGATATTTATATTTGTCTATGGCTGCTTATTTTGAAGACAATGATTTAGCAGGTTTTGCTAATTATATGAGAGTTCAAGCACTTGAAGAACAAGATCACGCAATGAAATTTTATGATTATATTATAAGAAGAGGAGCTAAAGTTACTTTAACTGAAATTGAAGCTCCACAAACTGAATGGGATGGAGTTATTCCAGCATTTGAACATGTTCTTGAACATGAAAAAATGGTAACTGGTTTAATTAATGATTTAGTAGATTTAGCTATTTCACAAAAAGACCATGCTACTAATAATTTCTTACAATGGTATGTTGAAGAACAAGTTGAAGAAGAAGAAAATGCTATGGAAAACTTAGCTAAAGTTAAATTAGCTGATGATAATCCTGAAATTTTATATAAAATTAATGAAGAGCTTTCAGAAAGAGTACATCATCCTATAGAAGAATAGGTTTTTTCTCTTTTTTCTTTTTTTATTTATTTTTTACTTTATTATTAATAATTCCTTCTTTTTACATATTTTACAATTAATATTCTATATTTAACGATTTCATATTCTCTATATTTTATGTTTAAATATTCTATATTTTTTATTATTATAAATATTAGACTATTAATTTTTTTTATCCTTATCTATGAGAAGAGATATTATTTATGGTGTTATAATCATTACGATTAGTTAAATCTTAATATATTATTTTTTAATTATCTTTAAATAATTTATAATTACTTCAAGTTTATTCCTCTTTTTTCAGTGATGGAGATATCCTACAAACAATTAATATACAAGTTTTAATATACTTATTATTTATGTTAAAATTAAATGAACTTTTAAATATTTTTAATAAAGGATTAGAATTGGAAATGGATGAAGATGTCTCAAAGGCATGTAACTATTATGCTCAAGAAGCCCAAAAAATCACATGTCAAATGAATTATGAATATCATGATCTTGATGAAATTCGACAACTCTTTTCTAAACTAATTGGTAAGGAAGTTAGTGATGACTTTAGAGTTTTTCCACCTTTTACAACAGATTTTGGAAAAAATATTCACCTTGGAGATAATGTTTTTATTAATTCTGGCTGTAGATTTCAGGATCAGGGTGGAATTTACATTGGGGATAATATTTTAATTGGCCATAATGTTATTTTGGCTACTTTAAATCATAATGAAAATCCTCAAAAGCGAGCTAATTTAATTCCATCTCCTATTACAATAGGTAATGATGTGTGGATTGGTTCTAATGTTACAATAATTCCTGGAGTTACTATAGGTGACGGTGCAATTATTGCAGCAGGGGCAGTTGTTAGAAAAGATGTTTTAGAAAATACAGTAGTTGGTGGAGTTCCTGCAAAATTCATTAGAAATATAAAACTTTAAATTATTCATTATTTTGAAAAAAAGAGTAAAAATAGTAGTTTTTTAATTTTATATGTTTTAATTATTATTAAACTTTTTATTGGTCTTTAATGAATAATTAACCTATTAAATAATTATTTCATTTATATTGATATTATAGTAAATTACTAAACTTTTATTATTCTTGTTTATAAATGTTTTATAATAAATATTTGGTAAACTACAATAATTTTTGAAATAAATTTTTTGTAATGAACATCTATTTTTTTTATGTGGGGACTGTTCTTCTGTATTTTACCCTAGGATAACCTATTATAAATGCAGAATACATATGTTTATCATCATCTATTTCTGGGAAAAACTCCATTAATTTATCATGATTCAGTTCATCTGCCTTAAGTGTGAATAATGAATAGAATCCTCCAAGACCCATTGTGTAGGTTAATAGTTCTAGTCTTGTATTAGCTATCAGTGCATTGGCTGGATTTTTAGAAAATGATAATATCATTTGTCTTCCTTCTCAAAGGAGTGGGTGGTTTTTATAATTGCCTTTGCCTCTTAGATATTCTCCAAGTTGTTTTATTTTAAAAAATTCCTCTTCTTCTACTTTAATTATTTCATATACCAAATTCATGAATTCATCAATTTTCTCATCAAGGACAACAAATTCAAGATCTTGAGCATTCTGTGCACTTGGACTGTAATATGCAGCTTCAAATAATTTATCAAATGTTTTCTTATCTATTTTTTTCTTTTGTTTCGTAAAATAAGGGTTTAAAGAATTAAATTAAACAAATAATTAGTTCCTGAAAAAATCAACAGATAAGATATAAAATGGGGGGCATTTTGTTGGTTTTTTTTATAGTGTTTTGATATATTTTTTTTTATTCAGATATTAGCATTATAGGGTTAGGGGGGTATGTTTTTTGTTTGGTGTTGTTTGTGGTGGGTTTATATATTTAATATTACCATAAATGGTTAGTCACTAATTTTTTTTTATAAAGGGACACCTTGTTTAAGAATTAAATTTCTAAGAAAAAACAGAATATATATGAGGGTTGAATTACTAACATTGGGGCTTTATGATTGTTTATTTTCCTTTGGGGAGGGCTTTTTATGGGATAATATTTATTAGTTATAACATACCATTATAATAATATGGAGGTTTTTTTTAGACATGAATAATAAAAATAAATATTTTTTAGTTTTT
>NZ_CAJOKH010000073.1 GCF_905235195.1 uncultured Methanobrevibacter sp.
AATTGTATTTTTACAAACAATTATAAATGAATATGATAAATATAAAAAATAAGAGATTTCAGCCCGAATTTTATTCAGAAGATTTCAGACCCCTAAATTTTTTTATTAAAAGTATAAACTCTTTTAGATTACTTTTTGATTATGTTAATTCATCAGATGCCTAATTCTTTTAATTTTTTTTCTAATTCTTCTTCAGATAATACTTCAACATCTTTTTCATCATCACAAAAAGTTCCATCTAATATTTTTTTTCTGTCCTCTTCAGCTTGAGCCATAATTTCATCTTTGTTTAATTTCCAATTTTTTATAATTTCTTCTTCAAGATTACTGTCGGCCTCTATAATTGGTCCTGTATAATCACAATTGTAACATACCCATCTTGACCATACTTGGGGTATAATCCATTCTACATTATGTGAACCGCATCTTGGACAAATTTTTGATTTCATGTTATCTCTTATTTAAAGCCTTATAGGGGAATTGAACCCCTAATTTTCGTTTACGAGACGAATGTTTTACCATTAAAACTAATAAGGCATTTATATAAATATTATATATAAGCTTAAATTCTTTTATTAATTATTTATTTTTTCATAAATAAATTATTTTACTCTATTTTATAAAAACTCCAAATCAGTTCTAATGCTTCTCCAACTTCTAATGCACCAGAACGAGTTTCTCTTAATATTCTTTGTATGGAATATTTTTTCATGTGAGGGTACTTTTTATGTACTTCATATAGAAGTGGACATCCAAAACCTTTAATTGATTTTATGCCATAGTCTTTAATTAAATTTTTACCTTCTAATTTGCCACATGATAGGCTGGCAGGTAGATTTAATCGTTTGATTTTTTGATTATTATATAGTTTATCTGTTATGCATTGACTTCCTGTTGATAGCATATCTCCAAATATTACCATAGAAATATTATTTTCTAAAGCAAATTTAAAAAGCTCTTCTTCTATTTGGGCAGAACATCTTCCGCAGGGATGAATTTTACCACTTAATCCTTCATTTACTATATCTTTATTGTCAATTTTTATATATTCATGTTTTACTTGTAATTTTTCAGTTAATTTCTTAATATTATTTTTAAATTGGCTTGGAAGAATTATGGTTCCAGGATCTATACTAACTGCAATAGGATTAAAGCCTAAATATTTTGCAATCAGAAGTGAAAAACTACTATCCACACCTCCAGACAATGCAACAACTGCTAAATGTTTATTGTCACTATTAGTTGATAATAGATTTTTTTTAAAATTCTCTTCTAAATATTTTTCAAAATTAAATGTGTATATATTTTTTATTTTATATGTTAATGTTTTTTTAAGATTAGATAATGGGTTATATAATGGATTATTTTCATCTAAGGAATTTAGAGAATCTTCTATTTTTTGAAGTGATAATCTTAATCTATATTCTTTTTGCATAAAATCAGTATAACTTTCAACATGTATACTATTTAAGGATAAGTCTTCTTTAAGTCTTCCAACAACCCAACCTCCTTTTCCAATAATGGAAGATTTATCAGGTCTATCTTTAGTGATAATAGTTAATTCATTTAAATCCTCATTAAAATTTAATTTTTTAATGTTAATATCCATTTCTTCATGGCCTATTTCATTTCTAATTCTTTTAACATTTTCTTTAATAGTATTTTCATCAATTTCCATTTTCCTACCTTATAAAACATTAATATTATTAAATGAAATTTATTTTTTTTAATTTATTTAATTAATTAACTAATTTATTAATTAATTTATAATTATTGTTCTATTCTATTTAATTACTTTATGTATATTTCTTTTTTTTTAAACCATAATCCTAAAATTTTAAATTATATTTTTTATTAATTTTATGGAAATGATTAATATTTAAAAATAATAGAAATTATTATGAGTTTTATTTAAAAAATTCAGTGTTCTAAAAATATATTATATTTGTTAAAGTCAGGATTAACTTCATATTAATTATTTTTTTTAATAATTAAACTTGTAATTTCCATATTTTTACTTTTAAAGAAAATCATAAATATAATTTTATAATTTATAACTTATAAGTATTTTAAAAAACTAAAGTTTATATATTAGGGTATACATATAACAAAATACTAAAAAAACTTTATGAATTTATAAGTAATTTATAATTATTGAATGTTTTATAATATTGGTCGATTAAAATGGCAAGATTCTTAGGAATATTAAATGATAATAATGACAGTGATGTAAATCGTTACAATCCTAGATTCGTAGATGATAATATTAAATTAGGAGTTAATTATAAAAGATTTTCAAAAGAACCTGTTATAGGTAAAAATTCTTTTATACGATCTAATTCTGTTATCTATAATGATGTTGTTATAGGTGATGATTTTAGAACTGGGCATAATGTTTTAATTAGAGAAAATACTACTATCGGAGATGATGTATTAATAGGTACTAATACTGTCATTGAGGGTAATTGTACTCTAGGTAATAATATTAGCATTCAGTCAAATGTATATATTCCTTCTAATAGTGTTATTGAAGATAATGTGTTTATTGGACCATGTACTTGTTTTACTAATGATAGGTATCCTGTTAGAGTTGAATATGATCTTAAAGGACCTCAAATTAGAAGAGGTGCTTCTATTGGTGGAAACTCTACTTTCTTATCAAATTTAGAAATAGGTGAAGGTGCTATAGTAGCTGCTGGTGCAGTTGTTACAAGAAGTGTTCCACCTTATTATTTAGCAATTGGAACACCTGCTAAGATTAAACCACTTCCAGCTTCACTTAGAGTTCCAAACATGATTTAAATATATTATTTAATTTATTAACTAAAATAGTTATTTTTTTTAACTAGTCTCTTTATAATATTTTAATTAATTAATTAATTAATTAATTAATAAATTCATGCTCAAAACATGTTTATTTAATTATGTAAAAAATAACTTTTTTAACACTATAGTTAAAATTAATATTATTTAGATTATATCCTAATTATGGTATTTTTACTATTTTTTTTTATCAAATTTTAAATTCATTATCTAAAAATTATTTTAAAGGGTATATTGATTTTGTACTGATTAAATTTTTTTTAAAAATATAATAATTCTAAAATAAATTTTAATTAGCTTAATTCAGTACTTATACCATAAAAAATTAACTCTTTTTTTAGAAAACTTTTAAATATAATAAAGTAAATATTTTTTATTAATATTAATTTTTATATAATGATTATTTTTTATCATTTTATTTGTAATAGGAGATTTAATTATGATTGTAAAAGATTGGTGTTCTTATTGTGGTGAGTGTGCAGGAGTTTGTCCTAGAAATTTAATCACTGTAAAAGAGTATTCATTAGAATTTAAAGATGACGAATGTAAAGGATGTAGTACATGTATTATTGCATGTCCGATTAGTGCATTAGAAAAGGAATAGGGATAATATGATAGAGACAGATGTATTAGTAGTTGGAGCAGGTCCTGCAGGATCTACTGCTGCAAAACATGCAGCATTAGGCGGAGCGAAAGTAATTTTAATGGATAAAAAATCTGAAATAGGTTCACCAAAAAGATGTGCTGAGGGTGTTTCTAAAAAAGGTCTTAAAAAATTAGGTATTGAACCTAATTCAAGATTCATTGCAAAAGAATTAGATGGTGTAAGATTAGTATCACCTAATGGAACTAATGTATGGATGACCTCTGAAGAAATTGAACTTCCAGAAGCAGGTTATATTTTAGAGAGAAAAGTTTTTGATAAATTTATGGCCATGGATGCTGCTAGAGCAGGTGCTGAAATTAAAATTAAAACTATGGCAACTGGTGTAATTAAATCTGATGAGGGTTTCATTGTAACCTGTGAATCTATGGGTAAAGAATTTGATATTAAAACTAAAATTCTCATTGCAGCTGATGGTCCTGAATCTCACATTGGAAGATGGGCAGGATTAAAAACTGCTCAAAAAGCTGTTCATATGGAATCTGGTATTCAATATGAAATGTGTAATTTACATTTTGAAAGAGATGGTGTTATTGAATTCTACTTTGGAAGTTGTGCACCTGGAGGATATGTTTGGGTATTCCCGAAAGGTGATGATATTGCAAATGTTGGTTTAGCTGTTATTGCACCTAAAGCTAATAAGCCTGCAATTGAATATTTAGATGATTTTGTTTCAAAAAGTCCTATAACTAAAGATGCTCAACCTGTTGAAATAAATGTTGGTGGAGACCCAGTAGGGGGTATGCCTAAAAAAATCTATGATGATCATATAATGGTTGTTGGAGATGCTGCTGGACAAGTTAATCCTTTAACTGGTGGGGGTATAATTAGTGGAATGACTGGTGGAATGTATGCTGGTCAGGTAGCTGCTGAAGCTATTAAAGATGAAGATTATTCTGCTAAATATCTTAAAAAATATGATAGTTTAGTTAGAGATGATATTGGAGAGGAAATTAGAAAATACAGTATTGTTCAAGAATACTTGCTCACTTTATCTGATGAAGAATTAGATAATATTGCTGCTGAATTCCAGAATGTTAATTTCTCAAAAGTTTCTACAACACAACTTATTAAAAGTTTAATTAAAGTTTCTCCAAAAGCAGCTTTAAAATTAGGTAAGATCTTTTTATAGACTTTTAATTATATTTTTCTTAGATTTAATTAAGTTTTAAATATTTTAATTAAATTTTTCTTAAAATTTTTTTAAATTTTCTTATAATAAAATTACTTAGAATCTATTAAGATTAAATCTTTAAATCTTAATAGACTATATTATTTTTATAGATTAAGTTATTTTAATCAATTTGACTTCTCGAATTATTGTTTATACTTTTTTTATTTTAATGTGGTATTATGATTTTAGTTACTGGTGGAGCAGGTTATATAGGGGCTCATGTTAATAAAGCTTTAAATCAGGCTGGTTATGAAACTATTGTTTTAGATAATTTATCTAAAGGTTTTAAAGATTTTGTTAAATGGGGAAAGTTTGTTGAAGGAAGCTTGGAAGATAGTGATATCTTAGATTATATATTTGAAACATATCAAATAGATGCAGTTATGGATTTTGCTGCATTTATATCAGTAGGTGAATCTGTTGAGTTTCCTGAAATGTATATGAAAAATAACTATGAAAACACACTTAATTTAATTCAGCATATGAAAAAACACAATGTTAGAAAACTTATTTTTTCTTCTACTGCGGCTGTTTATGGAATTCCAGAAGAGGTTCCAATTAAGGAAAACCATCCACTTAAACCTATTAATCCTTATGGGGAATCTAAATTAAAGGTGGAACAAGCATTACTTAATGATGATGATATTGATTATGTAATATTTAGATATTTTAATGCTTCAGGTGATGATCCTGATTGTGAAATCGGTGAATTGCACATTCCAGAAACTCATCTTATTCCTCTTGTTCTTGATGCTGCACTCGGTATAAGAGAAAGTATATCTATATATGGTGATGATTATAATACCTCAGATGGAACATGTATTCGTGATTATGTTCATGTAAATGATATTGGAAGTGCTCATATTATGGGTTTAGAATATCTTTTAAATGGCGGAGAAAGTGATGTTTTTAATATTGGAAATAGTCAAGGATTTTCAGTTAAAGAAGTTATTGATGTATGTAAGAAAGTTACGGGTAATGATTTTAAAGTAAATATTGAATCTAGACGTCCAGGAGATCCTGATATTCTTATTGCAGATAGTAAAAAACTTGAAGATAAACTTAATTGGAAAGCAGAATATAGTAGTTTGGAAAGTATTATTGAAACTGCATGGATTTGGCATCAAAAATTAAATAAAGATTAATATTTATTCTTAGAAATGATTATTAATATTTTTAGTTAATTGTCTTAGTATTGATTAAACTAATATTATTTTTCTTTTTAATTTATTTCAAATCTAATATTTATCAATTTATAAATTTAATATTTAATAAGTTACATATTCTATACATAGGTTAATTAAAAACCAGATTAATTAAAATATTTAGGGGTCTGAAATCTTCTGAATAAAATTCGGGCTGAAATCTCTTATTTTTTATATTTATCATATTCATTTATAATTGTTTGTAAAAATACAATTC
>NZ_CAJOKH010000074.1 GCF_905235195.1 uncultured Methanobrevibacter sp.
TAAATAGAAAAAATACTTAAAATAAGAAAAATATATAAAAAATTAAAAATTTTAATTATTTTTTTTTTTAATGTTGAGAAAAATTTATAAAAAATTTTGCGTCCCACTCTCTTTATTAGAAAAAAATAAAAGAAATAGAATTAATAATTTATTATAAGTTATAACTTAGAAGATATAAGAAAATGTATTATAACTTATAACTTATAAGAAATAAGTAATAATAAAATAAAAATTATAACTTATAAGATATAATAAAAACTGAAAATTATTATTTAAAGACAAGAAAAATAATTAAATTGTTATATTAAAAAAACAAATAAATTAATATGAAAAATGTAAGTTTGTATGATAATTACAAAATAGATTTTAAGAAAAATTATAAAACATCAGAAAAATCATATTATTTAATTTTTTATAAGGATGAAATATACTTAAATGAAAAAAAAGAAATACCTCTCCTTGAAATAAATAAATTAAAAGAATTTAATATAGATTTTAAAATATATATTGGAGAATATAAAAACCATCCCTGTTATGTTATAAATATAAAAAAATCAAATGAAATATACTATAATCTTAAAGATCTATATGGAATAGATGAAGAACTATTTTTAATAGCAGGAAGAGGAATACAAGTAGTAAATTGGTACAAAAATCATCAATACTGTGGTGTATGTGGAACTCATAATGTGTTAGATGATAAAGAAATGATGCTTAAATGTCCAAAATGTGGCCATATAAACTTTACAAGAATTGCACCAGCAATAATTGTATCAATAAATAATAAAGATAAATTACTTATGGCTTATCATAGTTATTATAAAAAACAAAACTACACCATACTTGCAGGTTTTGTAGAAGCAGGAGAAACTCTTGAAGAAGCAGTTAAACGTGAAGTAAAAGAAGAAGTAGGAATAAATATAAAAAATATAAAATATTTTGCAAGTCAATCATGGCCATTTCCTAATTCATTAATGATAGGTTTTAAAGCCGAATATGATAGTGGAGAGATTAAGGTAGATGGAGAAGAAATATTAAAAGCAAGATGGTTTAGTAAAGATGAAATTGAAAGAAGATCAAAAATAAGTATTTCATCATGGTTAATAGACGATTTTTTAGATAATAGCTAATTATAGATAAAATAAAAAAATAAAAAATAGGGATTATATGGAACTTGGATATAATAAACATCCAATGATTGATAAAAATTTAAATGATATACTAGAAATAGCTTCAAAAGAAAGATTTAGTATAATAGAAATATTATCTAAAGGTCCATATTAGCATATAGACTAAAAAATAATAATAATTTAATTAGAAAATTGAATAAAAATGGAATAGATATAAATAACATGGACAGATGTAGATTTAAATCTTACAAGTATTAACATGGAATAAGAAAAGAATCAGTAAAACAAATCATAGAAACAATAGATATAGCTAATAAAATAGAAGCTAACGCTATTACCCTACATCCAGGGAAAGTAAGAAGAAAGGATAAATGGCTTAGAGATTATGCATTGAACTGTCAATAGATTCTATAGGAAAATGTATTGGTTATGCAAAAGAACTGGTAAAGTAAAAATATCAGTTGAAAATTTACCTGAAAGATTAATTAATTAGGAAATAAGATTGAATAACTAGAAAAAATACAAGAAAGTACAAACTAAAAAATTACAATAATACTGGACATGCAAATACATGTGAAAACTGTGAGGAATTTTTCTAGTTAAAAAAAATATAGAATACTATCACATAATGATAATAATGGTATAAAAGACCAACACTTAATACTTGAAGAAGTAAATTTAGATATAAATTTACTTAAATATATTCACAAAGGAATAATAGAGTTAAATAGCTATAAAAAAAAAATTAAAAACTAAAAAAGTACTGAAAAATATGAATTTGATATAGTATAAGAATAAAGATAATTAAATAAATAATAATAGCTAATCTAATATATTTAATAATTCTAATAAATCTGAAATAATAAAATTTGTAGCGCTAATAAGTTTATCTGATTCTATAGGTGATTGGGCTATAGTTAATACTCCTATATTAGCTTCACTAAGTGCATAATAATCATTTTGACCATCACCTACCATAACTACACAATCATATTTTTCCTGTAAAGATTTAACGATGTCTCTTTTATCTTCAGGAGATGCTGTAGGAAAACCATGCGAAGAATCTATATTTAAAATATTACATAAATACTGAATAGTTGCAGTTCTATCACCTGAAGCGATAAAAATATCATAACCTATTTCTTTTAATTTATTTATTGTAAATTTAAGATTATCAAATAATACTCCTGCTGATGTAATTGTATATAAAATTTCATGATTTTTACAATCAAGGATTAATGCTGTACCATTACATATATCCATATTAGGCACATTTTCTCTTAATAAATTGATTCCATCTGTAATATCTGAAATAGTAGAAGGGTCTTCTTTAATAATATTGAAAATATTATTATAATCCATATTATAAGTACTGTAACTTACTGTAAATTCTATATTATACTTAGATATTAAATCATAAATTGTAGTATTAGAATTTAATTTAAATAGACATTTAGTATTAAATTGTAATATAGCTAAAGCACCACTATCTAAATTATCAATTATAGTTAAAGAATTAATATTATCGATAAATTCTCCGGTTTTAACATTTTTAATAATCTTATACCTTTTTAAAATAGTTCCAGAATTATCAAATACAATTGCTTTATTATTCATAAAATCACTTAATATACAAATAATAATTTATTTTAAGTCTATATAAATTTTTAAGAAAAATAAAAAAAATCAATGAAGAAAGATAATATTAAAAAATTAAAAGAAATAATTTAAAAAAATAAAAATAGCTAAAAATTAATAACATATTTAAATCTAAAAAATAAAATTAAATTATTATAAATATATTATATTAAATTTTAAATTAATTAGAAAATATAAAATTTTATTCAAAATAACTAAATAATCTAAATATTAGGTGTTTTAATGAATGTATTAGAAAAAGCTAATGCAATTAAAAATGGAGAATTAAAAGCATTAGATAATGTTAATAGTTATATAAAAGTAATTGATGATGAAAACCCATCAATAAATGCATTTATAGAACTTAATAAAGAAGAAGCTATAAAGAAAGCTAAAGAAATAGATGAAAAAATTCAAAACGGTGAAGATGTAGGACCACTTGCAGGTCTTGTAATCGGAATTAAAGCAAATATTAATGTTGAAGATTTAACTATTTCTGCTGCAAGTAAAACCTTAGAAAACTATATTGGAAGTTATGATGCAACAGTTGTAAAAAGAATAAAAGCTGCAGATGGAATAATTATAGGAATAAATAATATGGATGAATTTGCAGCAGGAAGTTCAACTGAAACCTCTTATTATGGAGTTTGTAATAACCCTTCTGCACCAGGAAAAATTGTAGGAGGATCTTCAGGTGGAGGAGCAGCAGCAATAGCAGGAAAAATGTGTGATATTGCAATAGGTTCAGATACTGGTGGAAGTATAAGAAACCCTGCTTCACATTGTGGTATCGAAGGTTTTAAACCTACATACGGACTAGTATCTAGACAAGGTTTACTGGATTTATCAATGAGTCTTGATCAAATAGGTCCAATGAGTAATGATGTATATGGACTTACTCTTGCACTTGATACTATTGCAGGTTATGATAGAGAAGAATGTACAACATTAAATACTGAAATACCTAATTTTACAGAAGAAGCTATAAAAGTAAAAGAAAAAGATAAACCACTAGAAGGAATGAAAATAGCTAAAGTTAAGGAATTTATTGAAGTAACAGATGATAAAATTAATAATGTTATAGATGAAGCAATAGACAAACTTGTATCCTTAGGTGCTGAGTTAATAGAACTTAACTTTGACTATATTGACATTTGTCTTCCAACTTATTACTTAATCAATTATGTAGAATTTTTCTCAGCAACAAGAAAATATGATGGAAGAGAATATGGTTATAGAATTGAAGAAAGTTGTGGTGAGGAAGTATTAAGAAGAATTGAAATTGGATCATACATATCACAACAAGAATACAGCGGAAAATTCTATAAAAAAGCTCTACAAGCAAGGTCCCTTATTAGAAATGAAATTAATAAAATGTTAGAAGATGTTGATTTAATTGTAGGTCCAACAGTCCCAAAACTACCACACGAAATAGGAAAAAAATTAGAACCTATGGAAATGTATGCATATGATGTACTTACAGTTATAGCAAATCTTGCTGGTATTCCTGCAGCAAGCATTAAAGCAGGTACCGTTGATAATATACCTGTCGGATTACAAATTCAGGCAAAACCTGAAGATGATTTAAAAATAATTCAAGCAATTTCAGCATTTGAATTGGATTAAATCATTAATTTTTTTTATTATTTTTTTAATTTTTTAAAAATATTATTTTAAAAATAAAAGTGATTGAATGGCCAATAAAAGAATAGAATACATAGATAATTTAAAATTTATAGCAATATTAGCAGTAATTGTAGCACATGCACTTAGTCTAATAGGAGGAGCTGAAGTGTTACACTTTAGATTAGCTAAAATCGATCAGTTATGTAGATTTGCAGTTCCCCTATTTTTAATGATTACAGGAGCGTTATTTTTAAATAAAGATATTATACTAAAAGATTATCTAAAAAAACGTGTAATTAGAGTAATTTATCCTTTAATATTTTTTACAGTATTAATATACATTAGTAAAATAACAAATAATGTGCTCTACTATTACTGGTATTCTTGGATGATTATTGGAGTACTTTTAGCAGTGCCAATAATAAATAAATTCATTCAACACTCAAATGAAAAAGAAATAGAATATTATATTATAATATTTATAATATTTTCAATATTTAATCAGGTTTGTAATATATACAATATAAAATATGCATTAGACATATCATTCTTCTATACACCTGTTTCATATTTAATATTAGGATATTATCTATTTAATAAAAAGACAAATACTTCCCCGAATAAGTTAATAATTTTATCAGTAGTCTTATTTATCATAACATCTGTGATAAAAATGAAAACTGGTAATTATAATTATTCACATGAGTTTCATACCTACTTAGATTTAAGTTTATTGCAAATTATACAAGTAACATCCGTATTTATCTTTATTAAATCAATATATGATAAGAAAGGAATTTTATATAAATTTCTGGAAGTGAATATTATAAAGAAATTCAACTTATCTGTAAGTAGGGCTAGTTATGGAATGTATTTAGTTCAACATCCTATAATATTTGGTATACTTCCACCACTAGTAAAACCAATGAAATTAACAGGTACACAATCATTTATATTTTATATAATTACTGTAATAACTGTCTTTATTATATCATGGCTCTTAGTATTAATATTAAGTAAGATTCCATTTATCAAGAAATTTTCAGGATATTATTAATTTTAAAATTTGTGATATTAATGAAAAATCCTAAAATAACAGTCATATGTCTGTATATAATGGAGAAAAATATTTAAAAAAATCCCTGGATAGTATAATAAAACAAAATTTAAAAGATAAGAAATCATCCTGATTAATGATGGATCAATAGATTCATCACAAAAAATTTTTTAAAAGAATATAAAAAAAGACAATAGAATAAAAATTATAAATAATAAAATAAATTTAGGTCTTGGAACTAGTAGAAATATTGGACTAGATATTGTAAAAGGTGAATATATATCATTTGTTGATTGTGATGATTGGATTAAAAAAGAACCTATGAAGTATCATACAGTGAAGCTATAAAATATAATACAGAAATAACTATGTTTCAAACTGCAATTTACGATGAAACTGAAAAAAAATTTCATCAAAAGATAGTGGTATAGAACTTGCTAATTTTATAATAGATAATAGCTATTACACAGAATATAAGGAAGATTTCATAATCTATAGAATAGACGCATTTAGATTAGTAATGAAATGTATGAAAAATAATCTTAAAGAAAAATTCT
>NZ_CAJOKH010000075.1 GCF_905235195.1 uncultured Methanobrevibacter sp.
TAGAACAAAACAAGGTATATTTAACCAAATATTCAACAGAAAAAATGGATGGATGAAAAAAATAAAATCCCAACTAACAAAATGACAAAGCCCTTATAATACTTAGTATAAGATTTATATAGTATAATTTAATTAAATAATATATAATTGATTTGAAAATTATATTTTATTAGAATATCATTATTTGAAAATTTATCATTTTTATAAAAATTAATGAAATTTAATGGGTTAAGTTATGAGTGATAATAAAAATAATAAAAAAAATATTGAAATTATTACAGGAGATCCTAAAAAGGCTATTATAAAATTAAGTATACCTATGATGCTTTCTATGCTTTTAATTATGTTGTATAATATAGCAGACAGTGTATGGGTAGCTGGATTAGGTTCAGATGCACTTGCAGCTTTAGGATTTATAACTCCTTTCTTTATGGTACTTGTAGGACTTGGAAATGGTATTGGTGCTGGAGCAAACTCATTAATTGCAAGATTCATTGGATCTAATAATCATAAACAAGCAAACAACGCAGGACTTCATGCTATACTATTATGTATAGTTATTTCAGTTCTATTTACTCTATTAATAATAGGATTTATGAAACCTATTTTAATAATGATGGGTGTAGGCCATACAATCAAATATGCAATGGATTATAGTTATATCATATTTTCATTCTTAATAATTTTTGTTTATGAGGGTGTTGCATCAGCAATATTTAAATCTGAAGGAGATATGAAAAGAGCAACAATTGCAATTGCTGTTACAGCTATTTTAAATATTATACTAGACCCTATATTTATTTATATTTTACATTTTGGAATTAGTGGAGCTGCTTGGGCAACTGTAATATCTGCTAGTATTTCATCTATTATAATGACATATTGGATATGGGGAAAAAAAGACCTTTATCTTGACTTAACACCTAAAAACTTCTCATATTCTAGTAAATTAATAATAGAAAATTTACAGGTAGCAATTCCATCTACAGTTGAATCTCTTATATTTTCAGCATTAATGATAAATATTAATTATTTACTTGTTTTTGTTTCAGATACAAGTGCAGTTGCAGTATATACTGCATCTATGAGGATAGTGCAACTTGCTATGATACCATTAATGGGTATAGGAACTGCAGTTTTAACAACTGCAGGTGTTGCATATGGTGCACGTAATTCTGAAAACCTAAAGACCGCCCATACTTTTTCAATAAAATTAGGTTTTCTTTTTGCAATAATAATTGGGGCAATAATGATAATATTCTCTAAACAGATATCTTCCATATTTAGTTATACTGCTGCAAGTTCCCATTTGGCACCACAAATTTCACTAACTATCTCAATAATGAGTTTATTTGTTTTAGCTATTCCTGCAGGAATAATGTCCTCTATGATATTTCAAGGAGTTGGTAAAGGACTTAATTCACTTATACTTACAATTTTAAGATCCCTACTACTTGAAAGTATATTTGCATATATTTTTGGAATAATATTAGGATGGGGTGTTCAAGGAATTTATTGCGGTTTAATATTAGGCTGTTTTGTAGGTGGACTATTTGGATATATTTGGGCTAAACTATTTATACGTAAGTTTGAGAAAATCAACAGCTGATTTTTTTAATATTCTTATTTTAATTATTATTCACATTATCTTAGAACTAAAAATTTTTATATTAATTTGATTTTTATAAATTAATAAATTTTTAAAATTTTTTAATTATATTTTCTAAATTTAAAAATAGAATCAATATTTTAGGCCTTGAATTTTCAGTATATCTTTCAAACCATATTTCAAGTTAAAATAATTGATTTGTTCAGTATTAAATATCTCTTTTTTTATATAATCTTTTTGGATTAATAGGATTAAAGTATATTTGTTGTGGTAAATGATGTTTGAAAGAGATTATGGCTTTTTAAAAAATAAATTTAATGAAATTTTAGTTCCTACCATATTAATGGCAATGTCTGATAAGGTTTGTCAACTGGTAGATATATTCATTATAAGTTTTGTACTTACATCATCTGCTTTAAGTATTTTTGGACTTGTACTCCCATTGAATTATTATAATGGATTATTTTATGTGCTTTTTGGTATTGGAGGTAATCTAATGGCTGTAAGGGCTAAAAGTAAATTCAAAGATGAGGAATCTAATTTATATTTCACTGTAGCCATATTGTCTGCAATTTTCATATCTTCACTCTTTGTATTCTTCATTTTTACATTATCTGGTCCGATATTGAATAATTTTTTGAAACATGATTTAATTCAACCTACTCAAACCTATCTTTATTCAGTATGTTTGTCTTATCCATGTATTTGTTATATACAGGTTTTATCTAACTTTGCAAGGGCAGATGGATTTCCAAAATTGACTTTTTATACTTTTCTTCTTGCCAATATATTGAACCTTCTACTGGATATAGTATTTCTAATATTTTTAAATATGGGTTTGGTAGGAGCAGGATTAAGTACCACATTAGGTTTTTTTATTGGGGCATTATTCATGACCATCAAACTTAGAAGAAACAATTTCTCATATGATTTGGTAAGTGTAAATAAGTTAAATCTTAAAAAAGTCCCTACATTGATTAAAAATATTGTATTAAATACTCCTGAAATTATTGGAAAAACATTTGTTTCTACACAGATTTTAATAATAAACGGATTATTATTAACATACGATGGTCCAGTAGGTATTATTGCCTATACAATTTATGACAACAGTGAAACTATAGTATATATGTTTTTATCAGGTATTTCAAAGACGATAACCCCAATAATTGCCTTGTTTTATAAGAAAGATGATTTTGATGCAGTGGGCTTTGTTGCAAAACATGGGTTGAAACTTTTACTGATTTTAGTCATACCATTCGGTATTGTATTCATGACTATGCCAGAAATTATATTGGCACTTTTCAGTGTTAAAGATCCCGTCCAGGTGAAATATATTTCATTCATAATTAGAATTACTTCAATAGGTTTAATGGGACGTTGTATAATATTATTTACATCATATTATACCCAGGCGGTTCAGTTCAATAAAATTGCAGGGACTTTAAGATTTTTACAGGAATTTATAATCCCTATAGGAGGTTCCCTATTATTCTTAATGTTTATTGGATCATCCGGAATTTGGTTAGCAATCCTTCTATCTGAAATATTACCACTTCTTATCTATGTAATTTATGTAAAATATAAACAGAAAAAAGATAAAAAAATTAAAGGATATTTCCTTCTTGAAGAGGAAGATGGAGTACACTTAACCCTTAAAAAAGATGAAATTAATGAAACTGTTCCTAAAATTTTTAATAATCTAAATCAATATAATTCTGCACATATAGATAAAATAAATAGTTCAATAATTTCTTTAAGTCAGAATATATTTGATGTGCAGAAAAACATTGAGGGGATTGACGTTTTTTTAAGATTTCATGAGGATAAAATTTCACTCATCCTTACAGATGATGGAGAGACATATAATCCAATAGAAGCTAATGATACTAATATGCAAAAAGACTATATGAAACAAATAAATGAGTTAAATGGAAATACAACTTATAATAAAGTTTTAGGATTTAATAGAACTGGATTAGAATTTGCCTTATAAACATTGAAATTATAAATCATTTCTATAATATGATATACACAAACTAAAATTTTCTTAAATACACAAAGAGTAAATAAATATAATATTTTTAAGTCAATATTACAGATTAGTCTAATTGAAGATGTATGAAGAATAATTAAAACAATATATAAAACATAGTATAAGTGTAGTATTAATTGAATTGTTTGAAACTAAATATTATGAAAAATTGACTCAAAAACATTTTATGAAAATTGTTTAGACCAATTTGGTATACATTTTAAGAGAAAAACTATATTATAAAAATAAATGTTGAAATTAGAATCTATGCCTGATTAGAAGATCCGAACACATTATCGATTTTATGCTTAACAATTTCATTGATTGTATCTCTACTTGGACCTAAATATTTCCTTGGATCAAATACTGATGGTTCACTGTTAAAAATTCTTCTTATTTCTCCAGTCATAGCTAAGCGTAAGTCGGTATCAACATTGATTTTTGTTACTCCTTCTTGTCCAGCTTTTCTTAAAATATCATCAGGAACACCCTTTGCTCCAAGAATATCTCCACCATTATTGTTACACATTTCGACAAGTTTAGGAATAACTGATGATGCACCATGAAGAACAATAGGAGTATCAGGTAATTTTTCTTTAACATTTTTTAAAATATCAAATCTTAATTTTGCATCTCCTTTAAATTTATATGCACCATGACTGGTTCCAATTGCAATCGCCAATGAATCACATCCTGTTTTTTGAACAAATTCATAAGCCTGTGTAGGATCTGTATATTTTGCATTATCCTCTGTTACATTAACTTCATCTTCTACTCCTGCTAAAGTTCCAAGTTCAGCCTCTACAACAACACCTTTAGAATGAGCATAATCTACTACTTTTTTGGTTATTTCAACATTCTTTTCAAATGGGTATTTAGAGGCATCAATCATTACTGATGTAAAACCTGAATCAACACAGTTTTTACAAGTTTCAAAATCTAAACCATGGTCTAAATGTAATGCTATTGGAATATCTGTAGTTTCAACAGCAGCTTCAACCATTTTAATTAAATAATCTATTCTAGCATAATTAATAGCACTAGGAGATACTTGTAAGATAACAGGAGATTGTAATTCATTTGCAGCGTCCGTAATTCCTTGTACAAATTCCATATTATTGATATTGAAAGCCCCTATTGCATATTTATTTTTCATAGCTTTTTCAAACATTTTTTCTGTAGTTACTAATGACATAATAATCACTTTTTAAAAATTTATTTTATACATTTTATATATTTGGAGAGGGTCTGAATTTATTCTAATAAAATTCAAGATAATTATTTTATTTTTATTATTTATCATATCCATATTGGATAGTTTGTAAACATACAATTCAAATTAATTTTTTTAATAAAAGAAAGTTATTAAAATCGATAAATCTAAATAATATGTGTTATATATATTGATAATAAAAATCAAACACGGATTAAATTTAGATATTAAAGACCCAATTTATACATTGTTGAAAGAGATATTTAAAATTATGGATTGAGAGAAACTTCTGAAATTTTAGCTTCATATGTTTTTAAAAACATCAATCATGTATTTGCTTTTAAATTATAGTTATCAGCATGTTTTCTGGTTTTGAATTCATTTATCTTAAATTAGCTTGAATATTAAGAAAAACTTCCTAGATATTTTAATATTTCTGAGTTTTAAGTGTAAATCAAGTTTATAAAATTTTTTCACAAATAATCAGAAAAACTATTTTACTTATTAAATCACTCCTAATTTATAATATTGTTTTCAAACAATAGTAAAATACTTGCTATAATTGATAGTGCTAATTTATTAATAGATTTTTTAGGGTCTTGTTAGTATTTCAATATTTGAATTTAAAACCAAAGTTAAAAAATAGTTAAGAAAAAAAGATAAAATAATTAAAGATAAATAATAAAAGAATATCAATAATAAATAAAATAATAAAGTTTAATGAAAAAAAATTAAAAATAAAAAAATAAATTTAAATTATATATTAATCCTCTTCAAAGAATTCCTGAACTTTAATAAGTAAATCTGGAATGTCTAATTTTTGAGTACAAATGTCTACACAAGAATACAATCAGAAGGTCTTGGTTTAATATCTACAGTGGTTTTATACATTGCTTTAGTAGAAGGTAAGGAATATAATTTTTCATTATTATATAACTCAAAGTAATCAGGAATAGGAATAGATTCGGGACATTCATTTAAACAATAGTTACAATAGGAACATTGGATTTCAAATATTTTATTAATTTTCTTTGCAACAGATAAAAGAAAATTAATTTCATCATTATTTAATGGTTTAATTTCTTTAAAGATATTACAATTTTCTTTCATTTGTTGTAGGTTTTTCATTCCACTTAAAACAATTTTTATATTTTTAAAACTACTTGCAAAACGTAAAGCCCATTCAACCAAACTCATATTAGGATTGTATTTTTCAAACTCTTGTTTAATATCCTCAGGTAAATCTGATAATGTTCCACCTTTAATCGGTTCCATAGCAATAACATCTATACCGTAATCTTCACATAGTTTGTAACAATTTAAAGAATCAATTAGATTACTTTCCCAGTCAAGATAATTTATTTGTAATTGAACAACATCCATTATATCTGAGTATTCTTCAAGTATTTCCTTAAGTAAATCAGACTTACCATGAAAACTTAAACCAATCTTTAAAGCTATACCCTCATCTTTCATTTTAGATGCAAAATCAAAAGTTCCACATTTTTTTGCAACTGAATATGATTTTTCATTAACATCATGTATAAGTAAAAGATCCAAATAATCAACAGATAATCTATCAAGAATCACATCTAAAAATTTTTGATTGTCTTTTGAAGATTCAAGTAGCCATGTAGGTATTTTATCAGCTATTTTAAAAGATTGCCTAGGATATCTATTGACCAAATATTTGCTAAGTCCAATTTCACTTGATCCATTATGATATGCATAAGAAGTATCAAAATAATTAAAGCCTTCCCCCATATAATAATCAATCATTTGTTTATAATTTTCATTGTCAATGGAACTATTATCGTCTTCATTTAATAATGCTAACCTCATAGCTCCAAATCCTAATTTAGGATTACTCATAATATCACACATTTTAAAATAATATAATATTTATTTTAAATTTGAAATATTTAATAATATTTAAACAATCACAAAAGATTATAAAATAATAAATCAAACAATAGAATTTCACGTCTTCATTTTATTTATATTAAACTAAATTTATTTAATCATATCCTAATCATTTAACTAATGATATTTTTAATAATACCTAATATATTTTAAAAATGAATGAATTATTTAATAAATAAATTAAATTTTCTTATAAACAATGAAAAGAATTGTATTAAAATATATTAAAATAAAGAAAGTTTAGTTTGACAATTATAATTTTTAAAAATTTAAAAGAGTAGAATAAATTTAAATAATAAAAAAATTCATAAAATAAGAAAATTTAAAAAATTTCTGTATATTTTTATTAAAAAATTATACTTATTAATAATCAATTAAATTATATTTTAAATCATAAACAACTATATTATTACTAATACGTTTTTTAAATATAAATTAATGGAAAATATATTATCATCCTTTAATTTTATTAAAACTAATTATATAAATTTAATTTTTAGCCCAAATAATAGAAATTTAATTTGCTTTTTTAAAATAATTATACAATATTATAAAAATAACTGTTAAAATTAATAAAGTTTAATAATAAAAAAAAACTAATATTTAATTGATTATAAGTTATAAGATTTTTAATTTATAAGATATTTTTATAATAAATAAATATTTATAAAACATACAAATTGTTAAAGAAATTATAACTAATAAGTATTTAATTTAAATAATTACAAAGGATATGATATAATATTGATTCATATTTATAACAGGAAGATGATAAAATGAATAGACGTGGCAAACTAGTAATATGTATTGTTGCCGTAACTGTTATTTGGATAGCACTTGTAATAGGCGGTACATTTTTCGGTGGTGCAGACTTAACTCAAGCTGATAAAAATATTTTAGTATTAGCTGGAGATAAATATGAGCAACCTAATGGTGCAGTTGATATGGCATTTATGATTCATTTGGAAAATGGTAGTATAAAAAATTACACCCCAATATACCCAGGTGGTAAAGTTCACCCTTCAGTAGCAGCTCCTAGTAATATTGGTGGAAATTTACGTATGCACGATTGTTTATGGTTCGGTACTGATGTAGGTATGGATTATGCAAAAGAAATTGTTGCCTCTGAAACCGGAATGCAAACTGATGCAGTTGTAATTGTATACTCGGATGCTATGGATGCTATTATTGATTCTATAAGGCCACTTAAAGTAGATGGGCAGGTTACAGATTTAAATGCTGAAGATATTGTGCGTGAAAATGATGCTTATAATGGATATTCCGGTAGTGAAAGTGCAACAGGCACTATGTCAAGGGGAGATGCAGTAATGGTGCTTGTAAGAGCATTATCTGAAACTGCAAAAGACCCTAATAAAAAGAATGCTATGATTCAAACAGCTTTAGATCAATATAATAAAGGTAATATTCTTATGAAACCTCAAGGTTCCTTTGCAAGATTACTTGCAACAAAAGGACTTGATAGTATTACTTAAATATAGTTAGTTCGTTTTTAAAACTAACTATCTTTTTTTATAAATTTATCTTATTTTTATTATTCACAACTTTTTCTATTTTTATTTTATTTTATTTTGAATTTTAATTTGAATAAATTTTCAATAAAACTTGTTTTTTAATATACCATTTATTTATTTATTTTTTAATTGCTAATTTTTTATAAAGAGGTATTTCTAAAATTTTTACTCAAAAATATTAGATGATTTTTTTAATAAGAAATGAGGAGGAGTCATGAATAGGTTTTAGAAAAAATCTAATTAAACAATTTCATTATATCTGTTTTAATATTAAATATTTTTTAATTTTTAAATATATTTTTATACAAAACTATAATGATTTTTGACCAACCAAATATAATCGTGTCCCACCCTCGAAATATTTCTAAAATTTTTACTATGAAATTAAAAAAATATATCTAGACATAGTGAAAAATTATTAGTTTATATTGAATAAGCAATTCATTATATTAAAGTTATGAGATTAAATTTATTTTTAAATTATTGTAATTTTAATATAATTAAAGATATAATTATAGATACTATAAAATTTAACACAATTTATATAATTATTAAAAAAGATAGAATAAATTTAAAATAAATATTATAGTATAATAAACAGTAAAAAAAAATAAAAATAATTAAATAATTAAAAAAAAGAATAGAATAATTATATACTTAAAAAAAGTAATTAGATGATTAAATAATAATAGATCATCTCTTGGTTTCTTGTTTATATAACAATATACCTTCTTTTAGTCTATTTAAACCATTTTCTAAAATGGGCCTAGGACATGCAATATTAATTCTTAAAAATCCCTCACCACTCACACCAAATTGTAGACCTGGTGATAATAGTAAACTAGTTTTTTCCATTAAAAACCTATTAAACTCTACAGATTTTATTTTCAATTGATTACAGTCAATCCATAGTAAATATGTTGCCTCTGAATCAATAAGTTTAATTTCCGGAATTTCCTTATCTAAAAATTCTTTTAAAAAAATCTTATTATTATAAATATATTCTTTTAGTTCTTTTAACCAATTTCCACCATTATTATATGCAGCTATTGCTGCAGTAATTGCAAAAATGTTAGAATCACTTACACCATCATTGTCTAAAGCAGCGAATATACGTTTTTTGATTTTTTCATTTGGTATACATACAGCTGATGTTTTAATACCTGCAATATTAAAAGTTTTACTTGGAGAAAAACAAGTAATACTATTATTCTCTGCAAGCTTTGAAACTGAAGCATAAGGTGTATAATTAATTGACGGATCTGTTAAATCACAGTGAATCTCATCAGATACTACTAATTTATCATACTTATTAGCAAGTTTAGCAATTCTTTTTAAATCATTTTTTGAAAATATTTTACCAACTGGATTATGAGGATTACATAATATTAGAAACTTTACTTTTTCATCTTTAAATTTTTCCTCTAAATCTTCAAAATCAATACTATATTCTCCATTAGAATATAATAGTTTATTTTCTTCAACAATTCTATTATTATCTTCAATAACCTTGAAGAATACATGATAAACTGGTGTTTGTATTAATATTTTATCATTTTCACTGCTAAGTTCACGAATAATTGTTGATATTGAAGGCATTACAGAATTTGTAAATTTTAACCAATCTTTCTTAATGTTAAAATTATATTGTTTCCACCAATTAATATAAGCTAAATACCATTCATCTGGAATAAGTCCATAGCCATAGATACCTTCATCTACCTTTGCTTGAATAGCTTTTTGGATTTCAGGAGCCACTTTAAAATCCATATCTGCAACCCACATAGGTATTTCCACATCAAATAAATCCCATTTTAAACTATTAGTATTTTTACGATTAAAAGGAACATCAAAATCATATTTCATATATTTACTCCAATTAAAATAAAATTTTAAAATTATGATAATTAAAAAATAAATTAAATTTTAATTTATTAATATAATTAATAATATATTAAAATGGATAATTTATATATTTATTTACAAAAAAAATTGAAACAGAAATAAATGAAATTATAAAAGAAAAATAAATAAACGAAATTTTATAAAAAAAAGAGAAAAAAGGAAATCTAAACGATTCCTTGTGATTGCATAGCTTCAGCTACACGTTCGAAACCAGCTATGTTAGCACCCATAACATAGTTTTTCTCTGAATCATATCTTTTAGAAGCAGAATCAGCTTGTTTAAATATATCTTTCATAATATTTTGAAGTCTGTTATCTACTTCTTGGAAAGTCCAATGTAATCTTTCAGAGTTTTGACTCATTTCAAGTGCAGAAACAGCTACTCCACCTGCATTTGCAGCTTTTGCAGGACCAAATAATACATTATTGTCCATTAAGTATTCTGTTGCTTCAAGAGTAGTAGGCATATTTGCACCTTCAGATACACAGATAACACCATTGTCCACTAATGCTTTAGCATCTTCAATACCTAATTCATTTTGAGTAGCACATGGAAGAGCAATATCTCCTTTTACAGTCCATACACCTTTACCATTATGGTATTCTGCAGATGACCTTTCAGCAGCATAATCAGACATTCTTCCTCTTTTAACTTCTTTAATTTCTTTAAGTAAATCTAAATCAATACCTTCAGAATCATATACCCAACCAGTAGAATCAGTAGCTGTAATAGGATTTCCACCTAATTGTTTAGCTTTTTCAATAGCATAAATAGCTACATTTCCAGAACCAGATACAATAATGTCTTTTCCTTCCATGGTTTCATTGTTAGCTTTTAATATTTCATTAGTAAAGTATAATAATCCATAACCTGTAGCTTCAGTTCTTGCTAAAGATCCACCAAAGGTTAAACTTTTACCAGTTAATACTCCTTCATAATTTTTGGTGATTCTTTTATATTGACCATACATATAACCAATTTCTCTACCACCTACACCAATATCTCCTGCAGGTACATCTTGGTCTGCTCCAATATGTCTGTATAATTCACCCATAAAACTTTGACAGAAATTCATAACTTCACGGTCAGATTTACCTTTAGGATCAAAATTAGATCCTCCTTTACCTCCACCAATTGGAAGTCCAGTTAATGAGTTTTTAAAAATTTGTTCAAATCCTAAAAATTTAATAATTCCTAAATTTACTGATGGGTGGAAACGGAGACCTCCTTTATATGGTCCAAGAGCACTATTAAATTGTACCCTATATCCAGTGTTTACTTGTACTTGTCCTTCATCATCTACCCAAGGAACTCTAAATTTAATTTGTCTTTCAGGATTAGTTAATCTTTCTAATAATGCGTCTTGCCTATAGACGTCTTCATTTTCTTCTACTGCTATTTCAATAGATTTTAAAACTTCATTTAATGTTTGGTGAAATTCTGGTTCACCCGGATTTTCTTTAGTAATTTTAGCAATAACTTCCTCTACATAAGACATATTATATCTCCCTTAAAAAATTTATTTTTTATATGGAAAACGGTTTCCATATTCTTATATTATATATAGCTAATTTAATATAAATACTTTGTATGTTGTAATATTTTACTACTCATTTTTCAGATTAGTTTTCAGATGCTCTTTTAAAACATATAAAAGTGATTAAAAAGAAGGCATA
>NZ_CAJOKH010000076.1 GCF_905235195.1 uncultured Methanobrevibacter sp.
TATTATTAAAGCTATAGCTGGAATTTTAGATTTCATATTTTTCACTTTATGCTTTTTAATAATTAATGATTTTCTTTTTTTTTAAATTTCGTATTGTATAATTAAATATACTATAAAAGGAATTATTAAACATTTAAAGTATAATTTCCAATTCCCTCATCCACGTGAAGAACTATAAGATGAAAATGGCCTATCTTTAACTATTTGAGAACTAATATACAATGCCGGAGCAAAGATTATAACAGATAGGTATGATATATAAAATCCTGCATCATTGGAATCTACAGTCTCATATCCTTTGACATAACCATATTTATTATATTAGGTCCATATATACCACTTAAAAATATTATAATAATCAACTGTGATAATGTATATATGATTAATCCAATAATAAAAACTAATATTGGTTTATACCATTGTATTTTTCTAATGTTTTTCTAAAGGTAACATAATCTGGAATTATATTATTATTTTCGCTCATAACCTAACTTATTTTATTTTATTTATATTATATAAAGCTTGTTAATTTATATTTAATAATTTTCTTATTTCTATGTTTCAATCTGTAATCTTATCATTAGCAAGTAAATTTTTAGAATAATTAGTAAGCTAATTATTAAAATAATTAGTGTTGGTTAAATAAAATTAATAAATAATAGAAAATAAAAAAAGTTTTAATATTTTAACGAATATTTAAAACCATAATACCATTTTGCAATCAAACTAACTATATTACACTTATTAATCGCTGCAATATGCAATAAAATAAAAACAATTAGACACATTATTAAAATATCCTTTAATTCCCGTTTATTCATTTATAGTATTTTTAAAACTTCTATTTTTAATCATTTTTATTTCAAGTTTGGTTTTATTCAAAGCACAAGCTAGAGAAAATACTAATGCAGTATATTCTAATATGCCATAAGGTAATATGGTTACTACAGCATATGTTAAATCTACTCCAAAAGGGATACCCATAGTCAATCCATTGAATATTGTAGCGCTTAATGATAATCTTGAAAAATGTAATCCTCCAACAATTACTGATAATCTGCAAAAAGATTATGTAAGAATAAACCAATAGTATTAGTTTTAGTGACTGTAGTAGAGGTCTGATTCGCGGTTCCATTATGTGCCTTCTCATGTAATGAATTTGAAATAGCACCATAATTTTCACCTATAGTACTATAACTATAAATTGCTGCACTAAAAGCACATACTAAAAACATTATTAATGAAATTATTAACACTTTTTTATTTCTTTTAAAAAATTCTTTTATAATATTCTTTATGTTTTATCTATATTAAAAAAATTACCATAAACAAATTTAATAATTTTACAAAAATACTCCTTATACAAACAATATTAAAATGATTCAATTAAAATATTACTAATTGTCAATAGTAAATTTAATATTTCTTTAAAATTGATAATCTTATAGGCACTAAAAAAAATTTAAGAAAAATATTTATTTTTACAAAATAAAGTTATATCTAGTTAAAATATCAAATAGGTTTAAAGAAAATGTGGTCGATTAAAGATTTCTCAGATGTTTTTTTTTCGCTTGAGCATAAATATAATTTAAATAATGCCCAAATTGATAATGTATATTTTTGGCCTTTAATTCGAATGTATTTATATTATGATATTGCAAGAAAACTAAATATATTTGGTTCAGCTCAACAAAAAACATTATCATTATCTGATAAAATTTTATCATTTTTACCTTTTGTAAAAAATAGTCTACTAAAAAGTCCATATTCTGGTAAAGATGATTTAGATATAATAATTTTCGATCATCCTAGGAAAGTATTATATCAAAATAAGTATCATGATATTTACACCTATTTTTTCTGTAAGTATCTTGATAAATATAATAAAAAATATGAGATAATAGAAAGTCCTTATTTAAATAATCATTTCAGTGAAGATTCTACTAAAATCAGGTATAATGATAGAATTTTACTATTATCCTATCTTTATAAGAAAACTCATAAAGTTAAATTTACAGATTCTGAAAGGGGACTTTTAAGACAATTATTAAATGATTTAAGTGTAAAGTTTAACATAGACTTTAATTATTTGGAGAATGTTATTAAAGACCATATTCTTAATTTTAAGTATGAATATAATAGTTATAAGAAACTTTTAAGTAAAAAAAATCCTAAACAGGTATATGTTGTTGTTGCATATGAAAATATGGCTCTTGTTGCAGCAGCTCGTCATTTAGGTATAGAAGTTTTAGAACTTCAACATGGAACTATTAGTAATTATCATATGGGATATTCCTATCCTAATGAACATAATATTATTGATGAAGATGAGGATTTTAAAAAAGCTATGATTCCATATTTTCCAGATAAGCTTTTAAGTTTTGGGGATTATTGGGAAAATGCTAGTTTCTATCCTCTAAAAACAGAAAATATTTTACCCTTAGGTTATAGCTATTTTGAAAAATCATATGAAGAATTTAAAAATCTATCTAAAAATAATTATCAAATACTTTTTATATCTCAGGGAGTAATAGGTAAATATTTATCTCGATTTGCAGTAGAATTATTTAATAAATTATCTAGAGAGAATTCAGATTATAATTTTATCTATAAACTTCATCCTGGAGAATATGATACTTGGAGAGAAAATTATCCAGAACTTTTAAGGGCAGATAAAAACTCTAACTTTAAAGTAATAGATAATAGTCAAACTCCTCTTTATAAACTATTTGCAGAAAGTAAATATCAGGTAGGATCCTTTTCAACAGCTATTTATGAAGGATTACAATTTGATTGTATAAGTTTCATTGTTGATTTGCCAGGTGTTGAATATTTAGATGTTTTAATTGAAGAAGGAATACTTTGTAAGGTTCAATCTCCTGATGATTTAATTAAAAATATGGATTTTACTCCAAAAGCTTATGATAAGGATTATTTCTTTAAAGGATTTGATGAGGAACTTTTTAAAAAGATAATTAAATAATTTATTGGTGATTGTTTGTCTAATTATAAAAGTTTTGTTGGAAGAATTGGTCTTGTAGGTATTACAAATATATTAATATCTTTAAGTAGTCTTATTTTTATTCCAATTATTACTAAATCATTTTCAACGTCAGAATATGGTATGTGGGCACAGGTTTTAACAACTGTTGCACTTCTTCCAAATATTGCAAATCTTGGTCTTCCTTATACTATGGTAAGGTTTTTATCATCAGAACATGATAAGGAAAAATTCAAACAATCTTTTTATCCTATGATTGCAGTTACAACTTTATCTACATTAGCAATATTATTAGTATTTATTATATTTTCAGGAGCAATTTCAGAAGCTCTTTTTGATGGAAATATTTATATTTTATATGTAACTGTTTTAATCTCTTTTTTTGCATGTATTAACTTAATGCTTATTACATTTTATCGAACTATTAAAAAAATGAAAAGATATTCATTATACTTAATTCTTCAAAGTTATATAGGAGTTTTTGTTTCTATTTATTTAACAATAAAGGGTTATCCTCTTGAAATTGTAGTCTGGGGATTATTTGTAGGATACTTCACTGTATTTTTATTGATGGCTATTAATATTCTACGTTATTTAGGTTTCGGATTTAAATTTTCCACATTAAAAGAGGAACTTGCATTTGCACTTCCAACTGTACCTTCAAATGTATCAAGTTGGGTGGTTGATTCTTCAGATAAATATGTTATAAGTATATTTTTAGGTTCAGCGGCAGTAGGTTGTTACTCTCCAGGATATGCTCTTGGAAGTGTACTTTTAATGTTTTTATCTCCTTTTGCAGTTTTACTTCCTGCAATACTTCCAGAATATTATGAAAAAGGAGATATGGATGAAGTAGATAAATATATGAAATATTCAATGAAATATTATCTTTTACTTACAGTTCCAGCAGCTGTAGGTTTAAGTATTCTTTCAAAATCCTTGCTTTTAAGTATTACAACATTTGACATTGCTCAAAATGGTTTTTTAATAACTCCGTTTGTAGCTTTAGGTGCAATATTTATGGGAATATATGGTATAACAAATAATATATTAATCCTTAATAAAAATACAATGATTCTTGGAAAATTATGGATTTTTGTAGCTATTTTAAATCTAATTTTAAATATATTTATGATTCCATATATTGGAATACTTGGTGCAGCTATTGCAACATTAATGTCCTATATTTTTGCATTTATTGTAACTGCAATCAAATCAAAAGAGTATATGGACCTGCCATTTGAACACAAATCATCATTAAAAATATTTATATCTGCAGCTATTATGGGTTTGATTGTATATTTAATTAATCCTACTGGAATTGTTAATATTATTTGGGTTTCAATACTTGGTGCGCTTATTTACTTTATAATTATATTTGCACTTAAAACAATTTCTAAAAAAGAGATAAATATGATAAAATCATTTTTATAATACATAGCTTTTTAATGGAATTTTCTTTCTTTTTTTAGTTTTTCATAATGTTGGATATTTCTTTTTTTAAATTCTTTTGCAGGATGTCCCCCTGCAATTGCATATTTGTCTATTTCTCCTACAACTACACTTCCTGCCTGTATTATTGCACCTTCTTTAATATGGCTTCCTCCAAGAATGATTACACGATTTCCTATCCAGACATTATCTTCTATTGTAATTTCTTTTGATATAACTGTAGAATCATAGGGTATGGCATCTCCTTCATAATTATGAAAATCTGTTATCATCATACATTCAATTCCTGAATGGAAATTTGAACCAATTTTTACTTTACCATTTCCTTGAATTGTCATGCCATTAAAATTAACATTATCTTTAAGGGTTGTATTAGAATTAACAATACTTTTACCATTTACTTTAAGACCACTACCACAGGATGAACATGTAGTTCTAACCATATTAGCATATCTTTTTCGTTTAAAATCTACAATTTTATCTAAAATTCCCATTTTATTCCTCAAATTATTTTCTTTAAAATTCCATTTTAAAAAATTCCAATTAATAATAAATTATTATTTTAATATAATTATCTTTTTTGTTTAAATTTTATTTTAAAGATTTAAATTTCTATTGCTGTAAAATTATATATAATATAATAAAATAAAATAATAGTATTTAGGTTTAACTAAATTTTATAAATTTTTTCTTTAAAACTAATAAATAAGATTTTAAAATCAGATTATTGACTTTAATATTTTAAAAAGGGGTATATCTATGGCAAGTGATATTGTACAAAGAAGAAAAGAATTTCACCAAAGAGAAGAGAGGAAGAAAAGAAATAATAAAAAATCAATATATAAAATTAAAAACTTCTTTTTCGGATGTTGTAATAATAAGGGTGAATAATACTTTAGGGGCCTGAATTTTTTAGTTCTCAGATAATTGTTGTATTGCTGTTTTTGAGTTAAAACCTTGTGATATGATTAAGGCTCCTAAAAATACATTCA
>NZ_CAJOKH010000077.1 GCF_905235195.1 uncultured Methanobrevibacter sp.
AAGAATAACATATTGGACTAAAGAATGTAAAAACTGCTCTGTTCAAGAATATTGTGCAAAAAACCAACGTTATAGAACAATTGAAGATTATGAAAACCCCTCCAAAATCAGAATGCAAAGAAAAATGGAAACAGAAGAAGCAGAAAAAATCTACAAATTAAGGTCAAAAACTACCGAATTACCCTTTGCAAACATGAAACAAAATATAAAACTTACATAATTCCGAACAACAGGACTAAAAGAAGTAAACACAGAATTCAAATTATATACAATCGGACACAATCTGAAAAGAATATATAATGAAATAAATAGAAAAATAAAATAAGAAAAATATATAAAAAATTAAAAATTTTAATTATTTTTTTTAATGTTGAGAAAAATTTATAAAAAATTTTGCGTCCCACTCTCTTGTAAAATTTTCTCTACTTTTGTTTTTATTATTAGATATAAATGTTATGTTTAGATTTATAATTAGATTTAAACTTCAGTTTAATATTGATTTGTATATTAATCTTTTTTATTATACTTAATCTTTATTTAAATAATTTAAATATATAATTTTATCATTTAAGCGATTTATGTTATATTCTATTATAATTTGTAGAAAATTTTTGAAATAAATTGTATACTGTTAATCCATAAATAAATATATCAAGAAAATTATATAATTATTATAATTATTATTTAAAAAAAATATTTTAAACCTAAATTAAAATTATTATTGAAATTAAAATTATGGTTATATTATGAAATTGGAAATTAAAAAAGGATTCTTTTTAATATTGGTATTACTATTATTATCTTTTACAATTTCATCTGTTTCTGCATATAGTGTTGATTCTAACATAAATTCTAATGTTGATGATGTAGATTCAATTCAAAATAATGATTTAACACAAAAGGATGTTAATCTAAATTCTAATATTTATGATGGCGAAATAGATGAGGTTAGCAGTACTAATACTGATTTTAATTCTAGTTTAGATAGTGAAAGAGATGAGGTTGGTAATACTAATCTTAATTCTAATATAAATAGTGAAAATACATTAACTGACGAAAATAAATTAAAAACTGATGAAAATACATTAACTGATGAGAATACAGTTTACTTTAATGCTTCTGTTTTAGATGATGGTGATGGAACTAGGGAAAATCCATATAAGGATTTTTATAATCATTCTATTGTAGGTAAAATTGCTTATTTTACAGAGGGAACTTATCATTTAAATGATAACTCTTCTATTATAGATCAAAGTACTGTTTTAATTGGTAGTGGTGAAGGAACTATTATTGATTGTAGTGATGTTTATCTTATTGTTTCTAAAAGTCTAAGTGTGGAAAATCCTATTACTTTTAGTCTAAATGATCTAACAATTATAAATAATACAATTATAGTTTACTCTTATCTTAATTTATCTGATGTTAAGATGATATCTAATAGGCGTTTGATTTATGCCTCATCAGAAGAAATTCTTGAGCCTTCAAAACCTGTAATAAATATTTATAATTCTATTTTTGAAGGTGGAAAAATTACTCTTACTAATTATAGAGCAAATATTACAAATTCTACTTTTAAAAATTCTAATGGATCTAATGGTGGTGTATTAAATATTGCAAATACTTTCATTGAAATCTATAATTCTAATTTTTCATCAAATGTTGGAGTTTATGGTGGAGTTATTAGAGTTGAGACAGGAAGTAATTTAAATATTTATAATTCTAATTTTTCATCAAATGTTGGAGTTTATGGTGGAGTTATTAGAGTTGAGACAGGAAGTAATTTAAATATTTATAATTCTACATTTGAAAATAACTCTGCAACTTTTGGTGGAGATATTTATCAGGATTCTTCTTTTGTTGAAATTTATAATTCTACTTTTATAGGTTCACATAGTCAGTCTTTTGGAGGTTCTATTGTAGCTCAGGGAAATTCTATTTTAAAAATATATGATTCTACCTTTAACAAAACATACTCTTCAACTGATGCAGGTGGGGCATTATATTTATATAAAACGCTCCTTGTAATGGATAATGTTAATATTACAAATTCCAATGCTACATTTGGAGCAGCTATAACCTTTATAGATGTTAGTGATAATGGTAATTCGACTATATCAAACTCTCTTTTTGATAATAACTCTGCATTATATGAAGGTGGAGCAATCTATGCTATTTTTTCTCCACTTACAATCTTTAATTCAACATTTTCAAATAACAGTGCAATTAATGGGGGAGGAGTTTTTGCAGATAAAGGTGGAATTTTAAATATTACTTATTCTAAGTTTATTTTAAATAATGTTACTGGAATTGGTGGCGGAATATTTTCCAATGAAAATCCTGATTTTATAGATGAGTCAAACCAATTTATTAATAATACTGCTATTGATTATAATGATATATTCGACCAAGATTATTGGCCAATATATTATGGAGGTAACAGTACTCTTATTATTGGAAATTATGATTGGGATGGATTTATTCCATCAAATTATAGTTTAGTTGATTTGGGTGAGGATACTCCAATTAAAGATCAAGGTGCTGGTGGAAATTGTTGGGCATTTGCAGTTTTAGCTTCTATTGAAACCTCAATTATTAAAGCATCTGGGCAGGTTTATAATTTATCAGAAAATAATGTAAAAAATCTTCAAGCAAAATATTCTAAATATGGGTTTACTACATTTATTCCTAATTCTGGGGGAAATCTATATATGACTGTTGGATATGTTGTAAGTTGGATAGGTCCAGTCAATGCCTCAGATGACCCTTATAATCCAAATAATTTTTTATCCTATTGTTTTAACCAATCACTTCTTCACGTTCAAAATATATACTATCTTCCTCCAAGAACTAGTTTTACGGATAATGATTTGTTTAAAGAGGCAATTATGAGATATGGTGGAGTATATATTTCAATGCGTATGGAACAATCAATACCATATTTTGTTAGTCCGAATCATTATTATAATGGTGATGATTTAACTTCAAACCATGCAGTATGTATTGTTGGATGGGATGATAATTATTCAAAAAACAATTTCTATATTACTCCTCCCGGTGATGGTGCATGGATAGTTAAAAATAGTTGGGGTGAAGATTGGGGAGATAATGGTTATTTCTATATTTCATATTATGATACTGCTACAGCAAGAATAGGCGTTCAAGATGGATTTGCAATTGTCTTTAATGAAACGATACCATACAATAATAATTACCAATATGATATGGCGGGAATGACTGATTTCTTTGTTACTGGTAATAAAACTATTTATGTTAAAAATATTTACACTTCAATAAGCGACGATTATCTTGCAGGATTTTCTACCTTTTTTATGGGGGATAACGTATCTTTCATTACTAAAATCTATGTAAATGACATACTTCAAGATACAGTTAAGGGAATTTCCTCTCAAGGGTACTATACTTTCCATTTAAATAAGTTTGTACCTTTAAATAAAGGAGATAATTTTACTATTTTGATGAAACTTGATTGTGATACAGGCGCGGCTTTTCCTGTAAGTGAATATTCTACGGTAAGACTTGCACCATATATTAACTGTTCATATGTAAGTTTTGATGGTAATGAGTGGTATGATTTATATGATTTAGTTTTAAATTTATCTAATACAACTGGTCATTACTATACTGGTCAAATTGCATCAATTAAAGGATTTACAGTCTCACCTGATACTGCTTATCCAAGTAAAATTATAGTGGATAATATTAGTTCTGTGTTTAATAGGGTAACTCTTTTAAATGCAAGTATTTTAGACCTTAATAATAATCCTGTTAGGGCAGGTAAAGTATTCTTTGAAATTAATGGTAAAAACTACACTGCAGTATTAAATGATGGTGTGGCTCTTTTAAATTATACATTTAAAAATCCGGGAGATTATACAATTAATGTTCATTATTTAGGTGAGACCAATGGGTATTATGACGGAATTACTCATTATTCTAGTACTACAAATTTCACAGTAAATGTAGATAAAGCACCATCTAAAATAATAGCAAATGTTCCTGATATTATTTATGGAAATAATTTATATGTCTTTATAAATATTATAGATAGTGAGATGGAATATTCTAATGCTTCAGGTAGGGTTTATTTCACATATAACAATAAAACATATGATACATTTGTAAATAATACAAGTGCAATAATTATTATTCCATCAAGTGATTTAGTCGTTGGTAAATTCTGTTGTAACCTTGCTTATGTAGGTGATGATTATTATTATAACTCTACTGGTTTATCTAATAATTTTTCAATATATAAATCAGGCTCTACAGTTCAAATAAATACAAATCAATCTACTTATGAGTTTTACACACTTCCAATATTTGTAAATGTTAATAGTTCATTTGGAGAACTTATTAATGAAGGTAATGTCTTAATTCAAGCAAGACAAAATGGGCAAAATATTTTTATAGCAAATGTTAGTGTAATAAACAGTCAGGTAATCCTATCTATACCTTATCTTACAAAAGGTTTGTTATCAATTGATGCTAAATATCTGGGGTCAACTAACTTTAATGAGTCTGATACAGTTAGTGTTAAGGTAACTGTTAAAGAAACGGAATATGATTTAAAGGTAACTAATTTAAAAGTCCAATATAATGATGGAACTAAATTAATTGCTACATTATATAAAAATAAGGCAGCATATGCAAATCAAGAGATTGTATTTACTGTTGGATCTAAGAAAATATCAGTATTTACTAACTCTAAAGGACAAGCTAGTATTCCACTTAACTATGTACCTAAAAAGTACACTGTAAAAGTTACTGGTGCAGGTATTGGAAAAACTATTAATTTAACAATTGAAAAAGCTAAAACAAGCTTTAATTCTCCAACAAAAACAGTTAAATTAAATAATTACTTTAGTATTAAACTTGTTGATGGTAAAAAACAGCTTGTTAAGTCTCAATATGTGATAATAAAAATAGGTAAAAAATCATATACTGTTAAGACTAATTCTAAAGGTTTAGCAAGACTTAAAATTACTAGTAAAATTGCAGCTGTTGGTAAAGTCAAGGTAAAATGTAGTTTAAAGACTAATAACTATTATGCTACATCTTCAACTTCATTTACAATGACTGTTAAAAAGTAGTTTTTTAATTAAAGCTACTACTTTTTTATTTTTACTTAAATCTTATTTTTTATTTTTATTTCCTAATTTAATACACTTAGTTTTTTATTTTTCAGATTAATAATCATATTTTTTATTTTTAATCTAAATTATTTTCTTTATTTTAATTTAATTTCATTAATTATTTTTTTAAAACTATTCGTTTTTTATTTGATTTAGTATATTCTTTTAAACCAATTTAGGGGCCTGAATTTTTTAGTTCTCAGATAATTGTTGTATTGCTGTTTTTGAGTTAAAACCTTGTGATATGATTAAGGCTCCTAAAAATACATTCAA
>NZ_CAJOKH010000078.1 GCF_905235195.1 uncultured Methanobrevibacter sp.
ATAATTAGATTTTAAGAAAGTTTTATTTAATAATTAGATTTTAAGAAAGTTTTATTTAATAATTAGATTTTAAGAAAGTTTTATTTAATAATTAGATTTAGATTAATTAAGTAAATTATAATTTATTTATTAAAACAATTTTTAGTTTTATAATTTTAAGGATGTGTATTTAATGGAAACACAAAGAATATTAGTTACTGGTGGAGCAGGATTTATAGGAACCAATCTTGTTAAGGAACTTAGATCTAGAGGACATGAAGTCTTATCTGTTGATTTATTACATCATGAAGATGAAGCAGACTTGTATGCAGATCAATATTCTGATTATGTAAGGGGAGACGTTAGAAATTATCGTCAAATTGAAAGGATTTTTGAGGATAATGATAAATTTGATTATGTTTACCATTTGGCAGCTGAATATGGTCGTTGGAATGGTGAAGCTTACTATGAAAACTTATGGGAGACTAATGTTATTGGTCTTAAAAATATGATTAGACTTCAGGAAAAGTTAAAATTTAGAATGATTTCATTTTCAAGCTGTGAAGTTTATGGTGATTATAAAGGTGTAATTACAGAAGATTTAATGGAAACATATCCAATTAATCAAACTTATCAGATGAATGATTATGCTATTAGTAAATGGGCTGGAGAATTAATGTGTATAAATTCAGCTGAAATGTTTGAAACAGAAACAGTAAGGGTTAGACCATTAAATTGTTATGGTCCTCATGAGGCATATTCTCCATATAAAGGGTTTATACCAATATTTATCTATAAAGCATTACATGATCAACCATATTCTGTACATATGGGTCATAAAAGAATTATTGATTATGTGGAAGATACTGCAAATACATTTGCAAATATTGTAGATAATTTCATTCCTGGCGAAGCTTATAATGTAGGTAGTAAACCAGAATGGGAAAAAGAAATAAAAGACTATTCTGATATTGTTCTTAAAGCTTGTGGTAAAGATGATTCTCTAGTTGAATACACTCCTCCTGAACCATTTACAACTAAGGTTAAAACTGTGGATTGTTCTAAAGCTATTCGTGATTTAAAACATAATCCTAAGGTTTCACCTGAAGAAGGTATCAAAAGAACCGTAGAATGGATGAAAGAATATTATAGGATTGAATAATTTTTATTAATCATAGTTTTAATATTTTTAAATAAATTTAATCTATATTTTTTTATTATTCTCTTTTATTTATGGTGTTTTAATGGTTAAAATAATTGCTTTAATACCTGCTTATGATGAAGAAGTTGCAATAGGTTCTGTAATTCTTAGAACATTACAATATGTTGATGACGTATTGATTGTTGATGATGGAAGTAGTGATGCTACAAGTAAAATTGCCGAGTTAGCTGGTGCAAAAGTCATTACGCATCCTACAAACTTTGGAAAAGGTGAAGGTTTAAAATCTGGCTTTCAATATATTGGTGAAGATTATGATATTATTATTACAATTGATGGAGATGGTCAGCATAATCCTGATGAAATTCCTAAATTGCTTAAACCTATTATTGATGGGGAATCAGATTTAGTTAATGGTAGTAGATATATGAATGGTCCTGAGGAAAATACTCCTGCATATAGGCGAGTTGGCCAACAGGTTTTAGATAAAGCAACTAATATTTCAGCAGGCATTAGTATCACTGACTCACAAAGTGGTTTTAGGGCATTTTCATCTAAAATTAATCCTTGTTTTAGATTTAAAGATACAGGATTTGGTATTGAAAGTGAAATGCTAGTTGATGCAGCTGAAAATGGTTTTAGAATTAGTGAAGTTCCAATCACAGTTCGATATGATGTTGATGGTTCAACAAAAGATCCTGTAACTCATGGTGTTGGAGTTTTATTAACAATTTTAAAGGATAAAGTTGTTAGAACTGTTAAAAAATAATTAGATATTTTCTAATTTATTTTTATCTTTTTTTTAAGATGATAATTATTATTAAGGAGCTTTTTTTATATTTTAATTATTTGCTTAAAGATTTAAAAGCTATAATAATTAATTAATCAATAGCTTTAATTTATTTAGTCATTAAATCCATTATTGTAAATGGTTCTCCTTCTTTTTTTTCTTGTGGAGATTTAGCACCTGGCATTCCAGGTATACCATTTTTAATTAAATCCTGTTTCTGTCTATCTTTCATATTTTGGAATATTAATTTATATGCTTGACATTGAGGGTCTACTGCTTTTGGACTTTGTGCTGCTACTATCCCATTATATGGACAACCACCATTACAGTGTTTAATGAATCTGCATCTTTTACAGTCTTCTTTTACAAAATCATTAAATTCATTTAATAGTTTATATGCATTAGATGATTCTAAATCTTCTACTGTAGGTTTGTCTTTTACATTTCCCATTATATACTCATCCATTCCTACAAATCTGTAACAAGGGTATATGTTACCGTCATGACCTACTGCTAGTGTGTCTCCTACACAGTTATTAAATGCACATAATGTTCCTCTTCTTATAAAACTACTTTTGGCCATATGGTCAAAATCCATTATTTGGAATTTATCTAAATCATATAAGTATTTATCTAAAAGTTCTATCATTAAATTCCCATAATCTTTCTGATTTAATGCCCATGGATCTGCATTTTCTCCTCTTAGTGATGGTAATGCTGAGTGGATTTTAACAGTTGCTTTTAAATCTTTAAAATAGTCATATATTTCAGTGGAATAGTCTTTTGAGTATGAGGTAAATGTACAAACATAACTTACGTGTAATCCTTTATCTTCTGCAAGGTGTACACTTGTCATTGTTTTATCATAGTAACCTTCACCTCTTTGATAATCGGTAATTTCTTTAGGTCCATCTATACTGGTTGATAAAATTACATTATTTTCTACTAGAAGGTCTGCTATTTCATCATTAAGTAGCCATAAATTTGATTGCATTGAGTAACCACTGTGATTTGGAAGGGTGTTTAATATTTTAAATGCATCTTTATAAAAATCATATCCTGGAAGTAATGGTTCTCCACCATGAAATGTAAAGTGTACAGAATCACTATTTCTAAAATCTTCTAACCATTCTTTAATATTTTCAACTATACTTATATCCATTATTTCAGCTTGTTTATCTGAGCCCCAACAGTATTTACACATACCAGGACATCTTAATGTTGGAATTATCATCACATGAAATGGCATTTTATCACACTATACTTTTAATAAATTATTATTATAATTATCATATTGCTTTTAATAATATCTATATCATTATTTTATAAAATTTATTTCTAATTTAATTATTATTATCTTAAAGAATTAGAATTATATATTTTTTTTATTATTATTTCATAAAATCTATTATATCCTTAATAAAGTATAATTGAATTGTTATTTCTATTTAATCATATAAATTATTCTTTAATATGTTTTAATTTTTTTTATTTAATTTTATTTTTATACAATGTTAATTTACATATATGAAAATGTTTTTAAAGGTAAAAATATAATGTCATTATGCTTTTCAATAAACTCAGTAGTGTTAGATATTATAATTCCATATTCACAACCAAATCGATTAATTGCACTTTTTATTTGTTTTTTATCCTTTTTTCCCCGTTCTACTTCAATAGGAATTATTTTATCAAATCCTTTTTGAACTATAAAATCGACATTTTTTTTATCATTACTATCATAATATAAAGAAAAGGGTTCCTTTAAGATATTTGATAAGTTATTTAAGTTACAAGCAACCAGATTTTCAAATAGTGTTCCTTCATGTTCTGTCTGTGAAACGGAAGTTCCATATTCATTTGCCAACACATTTCTTAAACTACTGGTTGCAAAATAATATTTCCAGGATTTTTTTATTCTTTTTGAGGATTCTCCATAAGGTTCACAATGAAATATTATTTGGGTTTTTTCTAAAATATCTAATATATTTTTAACATTCGCTGCATTTTTTAATATATTCTTCTCTTTCGCTCATTATTTGGCCCCCCAGTTATATAATGAATAGTATATATTATTATATAAATACTTACTCATAAAAGTGAGTGGTGGTTTATATAATAGGTACTCATAAATGTGAGTGGTGGTTTATATAATAGGTACTCATAAATGTGAGTGGTGGTTTATATAATAGGTACACATTTTAATGATTGAGTTAAGGATGTAATTTTAAAAGGAGATTTAATAATTATAATTTATAGTATAATCTACATTAATTTAATTAATTAATTAATAAAATAGAATAATTAAAATAGATAGTGGATAAAAAACAGTTAATGGATATAAATTAATTAATTTTATTTAAATAAAATGAGTACAAATTTTATTAAAAAATTAAATATTAAAATTTAATATATTTTTTTATTTAATTCTTTAACATACTTGCTTTTTGGATCTTCTGTGTGGTCCTCTGCACCTTCAAATTCATATCCACATTCACTACATTTAAAATATGCAGTTTCAGCATGAGCACTTTGAGTGTCTATAAATTTACGACGTACAGTTTTATCTGTAGATCCACATTTAGGACATTCTTTAATTATATCTTCTACTTTCATTATATCACCTTAAATTACAATCTTAATATGTTAATATTTTTTTATCTAATTTTTATTATTATTAATAATTTATAAAAAAGTATAATAAAATTTAGTATTATTATGCTGATTATTTATTAATTTTTTTTTCAAATTCTTATTTTTTTATAACACTTATATTTTTAAAGAATTTAATAAATGTGTTTGCGAAGTTATTTTTATATAATAATTATTATCTTAATTATTTAATAAATTTATTTCAAAAATTATTTTAAATATAATTAAAATTTTAAATACATATTTTTATTAGCTTAATGCTAATTGTTTTAAAACAGATACTGGGTATTAAATAATCTGATTATCTTCAAATATTGTAATTAGTACATTATTTATAATTTAATCAAAATAAAGTAGTTTGTTTACTGTTTTTTTTATTTTTAACGGGTGTCCGCCAAAATGCAATTTTTGAATTTTGGGTCAAAATTTTTTCACATGAAATTTAATATTTTTTAAAAATACTTACTAATTTTTAATTAAAGTA
>NZ_CAJOKH010000079.1 GCF_905235195.1 uncultured Methanobrevibacter sp.
AAAACCTAAGCCATTTTATGATCTCCGCCAAATGCTAGAAGGACCAGCATATTACTACTTCAAACAGAATGATGAAGTTGATCTTATTGATGTTATTGTTAATGTTGCCATTGGTAAGCATCGTGAGTGGATCCATAACCGTGACATTGATAAATTTTAGTTTACATTATCTGCAGCTATTTTACTTTCAAAACTTATTTTTTAAAACCAATTCCGTATATATCAAATTTTTAACGTTCAGAATAATTATCATCAATATAGTTGCTTTTAAATTGATTTAGTTAATAAAAATAGGAAAATTTAAAATAATAAAAGAATTAGAAAAAATAGTAAAAAAATTAAAAAATATAAAATCAGAAATAACGGATTGAAATATAAAATCTTATGTTAATTTGTAGTAACATCCTACAACATCTCGATTCTGCCCGTTACCTATTGCTCTGAAACCTACATGAGGAATAAAATACATACTATGACCTATTGCATATACTTTAACTTTAACATTTTTGTATCCGTCTTTAACATATTTATAAGTAGGATAATTATAGTCTTTTTTTATGAATTTTGCACAATATATTACTTTATTGCCATTATAATAATGATAAACAGTATCTGTTTTCCAACCGTTTGAATAATATTTGCTAGTATCGTAATATTTAGTTTTATAAACCCCTCCATTACTATCATAATATTCCACCATGGTTTTAACCTCATCAGTTATCCAAGACCAACTTCTAACTTTTTTATATTTATATTTAGGAACTTCGATGGTTTTATATTTATTAGTCTTAATTTTAAATCCTACCGCACCTAATTTGAATTTATTCTTGTATAGTATTTGAATATATTGCTTTTTTGATACTTTAAACTTAAATCCATGAAATTTATAAGTTTTACCATTTTTAACATGTGTATTCAGATATTTGAGAACTTTTTGTTTTTGTACTTTTAAACTATCATCAGCCCAGATACGGACTTTATATTTGCCGACTTTAATATATTTAATGTAATGATTTGGTTTGAAAGGAGTAGAACTTTTAGTAGGAGTATTTTTGATAGATCTATCAACCAAAACTTTCCAAGTAAAAGTATTTCCTTTTACAATTCCAAATTTGTGATTTTCCTCTTCTGAAGTAAGAGAGCATATGTATGAATCATCAGGTAAATTTTTAAATATATTATAATTGGATTCTAGAGTACAAATAGTAGAATTTCCTCTAATAAAAGCACTGTAAACAATTTCATTTTTAGAGTTTTTAATGGTATAATTAAGTCTAGGAACTGTAGAAACATGTGTTGAATTTACATATACATGTACTAAATTATTAGAATTACTTTTAAAATTAGTATAATCACCAGAATAAATTTTAATATTATGAGTTCCTATAGGAGTACGAACTGACCAGGAATAAGGTGCTTTTAAAGAAGTAGATGACAACTTACAAGTATATTCTCCACCAGGTAAATCTTTAAACACATTATAATTGCTTTCAAAATTACACATACCATACATATCTGTAGTAGCAGATTTATAATAAACAACTTTATTATTTTGATCAGTAATTTGATAATACACCGAATAACGACTTGCAACTCCTACATATGAACCTGAACCTGTATATCTTGTTAATTTTATCTTTATATTCTCAGGATTATCATATTTAGTAATGTCCTTAGTAGTAACTGATATAGAATTATAATAACTAGAATCACTTAATTCATCAAAATTATTTATTTGTTTAAGTTCATCACTTGTATCTACCTGAAAGGATGATTGTTCATTTATATTATCTGTTAAATTTAAATTCTCATTTGCGGATACAGAACTTATGGTTATTCCAATACAAAATATTGTTAATAGTATTAATATTATTAACTTTTTGTTAAACATAACTTAATATTTATTTATATTTATATTAAATACTTTTGGGAACAAAATTTATTCCAATATTATTACTTTCTGAATATACATAAAAACATGTCTTATTGTTTAATTCGTCAAAAGAGAGATATTCATTACATTATTTCATTATCAGTATGAACATGAACTTAAAGATAACAGTATCAAAATATAATCTCTATTTTTATTATTTCTGAACATTAATTTTAAACAAGAGATTATTAAATTAGTTTACATTATTGCAGCTATTTTACTTTCAAAACTTATTTTTTAAAATGCTTGCATATAGATAAAAATATAATAAGTTGTTAATAAAAAATATAATATATCAATTTAAACACTGGAGATTAATTAAATGGAATCGAAATATTTGATAGCAATACTAATAGTTGCAATATGTGCTTGTGTTATTGTAGGAAGTGTATTAGGATTTTTTACAAATAATGTAGAATATACTACTGTTAATACTGTACCTAATGGGACAGCAATACAATTGCCTGCCGACATGACTATTAAATCAAATAATAGTGGAATAATCGTACTCTCAGATGAGGATACTATTGTAATTTGTTATAATAGTGCAGGTAAAGATATGGCATCGTTAATGGCATTCTCAAATATAAAATCTCCAATATTCGGTAATGCATTTAGTGGCAATACTACAATAACCAATCCAACAGTTGGAGGAGAACATATTGATGGAGACTGTTATGCATGGTATAATGGTAATAATGAAACCCATGATAATATCTTAGTTATTAGTAAAAATAAGAATGTATTTGACTATATCATTAGCCATATAAATTGGATTTCTGTAAATAACGATAATACTGATACTGATGCAGATTCAAGTAGTAGCAGCGATAGTACAGAACAAACTGTTTATGCATATAAATCTGATGGTACACCGATGTATAGTAAAGCTGAAGCAGATAATTATATGTTAAAAAAATATGGTACTGATGATTACGAAAGACAGAGTAATGGTTATATTGATCCTAATTCTGTAGGCGGCAGTGAAAATAGACGTTAATCAATAAATAATAGTGTTACATTGTTGTAACACTTAAAACTTTTTTTTATAAATATAATAACTTTTCATATTAATCTGTAGGCATAATAGACAGGAACATTAACATTATAACTAGTCTAAATACTGGATTTTCCAATTCCTTCTCAATTTTACGGATTGACCTTGTATATCCACATGGACCGAAAGGTAAATGTTCATTATATGCATATGTTATTTTTAATTTTCCATCTTCTCTTGTTAGTAAAATACCATAATCGTCTTGATAATCAATATTTAGAGTAGCAGGTGAATCTTTTGGCAATTCTAAATTAGTTTCAAGGCACCAAGTACTTATTTCTCCATGAAATATCTCATTTTCATTTAATCCATCGACATCATGCTTAATTGTGTTATAATATCCTTCACCTTCCCCAGCAAAAAGCAACATGATATATATTCCCTCTCCATCAATCAGCTTATCGACATAATTAAAATATTTGTCACTTAATGGGTCATATTCCCACCCTTCTTGCATAAACCGCTCTGATAGAGGAATACACTTAGAATCTAATACATAAAATTCATCAGTAACCGGACAGAAGTTCATAGTTTTTAATATGATATCTTTAATATCAATATTTGCATGTTTTGTTGCATTGATAATCAATTTAATTCCTTCACTATTTGGAATCTTAATCATGACAAACCTCCTTTAAAAAAATTTTAAAGTAATGTCTATTTTTCAAACTAATGATAATAACAGATATTTATCTTAATCATAATATTTATATACTATTCATGTATATACATTATTAATGTAATTACATTTAATATCAGAAGGTGCAAAATATGACAGACAAATTTGAAAAAGTAATAGAAAAACAAACTCAAAGACAGATAAACTTAAAAGAACAAAGAGAAAATTTTATTCAGGAAAATCAAACTAAACAAATAACAGTTAAAATATTTCCTAATACTCATAAAGCTTTAAAACTATTAGCAGCTTCAAAAGATACTACCTTAGAAAAAGTAGCAACTTTCATAATAGAAGATAATGTTAGGGATTTTGATATTGTTAAATTTGTAGAAGATGCATTTAATGATGTTGAAACATTTGAAACCGGATACAATTGGTTACAAAGATTAGACATTGATAATTCAACTTATGATTTAAATGACAAGCTATTGAATAAAGGCAATCCAAGAAAAAGGATTAATGTTAAAGTTAATTTAGATACACATAGAAAATTAAGAGTAATATCAGCTATTCAGGATAGATCATTAGACAATTTAGTTAGTTCAATTATAGAATATAACATGGGGGAAGATAATCAGATTGACACATCCAAGTTAATGGAAGAAATATTAAAATCAATAGAAGATTAATGTTGGATTTAGAGTTTAGATTAATGATACTTTATCCTTCGGAATATATTTGATATCATCAGATTCATCATTCACATTTATTTCTTCAAGTTCAACAGGTTCTTTATCTTTAACAATATCATTATGTTTACCATTAAGGAATGTATTAATTCTAGTTAATGACTTAGTATCGCCTAATAAATGATTATAGTCTTTAGCTAGTTCATTATATTTTAACTTATAGCTATTGAGCTCTTGAGTGTAGGCCAGGAACATTTGTGCTTTTTCTTCTGTGTACTTAATTTCAATGTCAGATTTTTGATTGGTGAGTTTAAGGTCAATTTCAGCAGTTAATTTATTTAATTCTGCTTCACCATCACTGTAATTCCTGAAGTGCAGAGTAATGTTCTCTAGGGGGAATATACTCTTTAAGAGCTGTGAGAGATTCTAACTTTTCATTTAATTCATCTATATGTGTTTGTTGTTTTTCAATAGTTTCTTTCAATTCTTTTTCAGTGTTTTCATATCTAGATTGAAGATCTTCTTTTATCTGCTCAAAGCTAGCATTCAATCCCATGATATTAGTATTTAACAGTTTATTAGTTTCGTTAATGTTATCATTAGAAGTTTTTAATTTC
>NZ_CAJOKH010000080.1 GCF_905235195.1 uncultured Methanobrevibacter sp.
ATTATTTGTTATCCCTTTTATATTTTTTTTAGGACTAAAAATTTCACTCTAAAAATAGTGGAGATGTCCTCAAAATATTACAAGAATATTTAGTCAATGGCCCTATTTGAGTATAAATTTTAGGACTAAATATTTTTGATCGTTTTTTATCTACTTGTACTCACCAATGAAGTGAAAAACCTAGAAATTCCTCTTCATCAAAAATTGTTTTTTTAAGATTAAAAGTCTGTCTATGAATAATATCTTTATAAGTTAACTTCTCACCATAATAAGTAATAGTTGGGTTAATTTTATCCAGTATTTTACTTGCAATGACTTTTCTTTTATCTAATTTTATTGAATAGTTTCGCTTATCTAAATCATTTACTGTAATCTGTTTTTTATTTATTAGGTTTATAACAGTTTTATCAACAATCTGTTGTCTGAAATTCTCAATTAAATCATAGGTCAAACTAGTCCTATTATCCCTATCAAAATGTAAAAATCCACAATATGGATCAAGACCATTTAATAAAATAGATTTTGTAATTTCACTAGCTAAAATTGCATATCCATAATTAAGCATATAATTAAGTAGATCTGTTGGTTTTTGAATTCTCTGCTCAAAACCAATATCTGGAGGAATTAATAATTTTATTCCACTCCAATATTCATAAGATGCTTTTCCTTCACAACCCATAATCCTCATTTTAATACTCTCATAATTATTAGTTATTTTTAAGGAATCAATATCTTTTATTTCATTGCTAATTTTATTTTTTAAAATATTAATCTCAACTATCTTTTTACGTTTATTAAGAGTAGTTAATGTTGATTTTTGATTTATCAATTTGGATTTGATTTATTCCTTTGCTATTTTAATTCCTTTACTATTTTCACTTAGTTGATACTGATATTTTTTTAATTTAACATTCCTCCAATCTGGTGATTCGAGAATGTAGTTTAAACGACCAAAATAATCAAAAGATAATAATTTAATATTATTTTTAGAAATTAAAGTTAAAGCATCAAATGTTATATGTCCTTTTCCAATAATAAGAATACTTGAAATTTTATTTGCATTAATTGAATCTAAAATATCATCTTTTTCCTTAATAATAATCTGATTATCCTTTTTATGTAATGATTTATTATATCCATCAATTATAATATCCATCTAAAACACTCTATACAAGTCTTCTCTAAATTTAATTTCCCCACCGAAACTTTCTTTTTTATAATAACACATATCACATATTGGAAAAATTATTAATGTATCTTTATTATTTATAGTGCTGGAAATATTGTCTTTAATATCATTAATTTCTAAATTATTTAATTTTCCTATATATGTGTTATTTTGAATTTTTCTAAGACCAAAATGTCTTAAAATATTTTCAATTTTTACTTGATTTGTTTTATATTTAATGTCAAAGCTAATTAAAGTATACATATTATTATATTCTCTAACAAAAAAAGAAATAATTAAAAATATAAAATAAATTTAATCGTATCCTCCCTCTTTTTACATTAATTTTTAAAAAAAAATCTTAATTTTAATTATTTTTATCATTATTGTTTAAATCTAAAACAATAAAAATTAAGATTTCAACAAAGCCCTTTTTTTAATAAAAACAATTCATTTAAGTTCATTTATTGAAAAAAATTCATTGTATCTAATCAATTAAAGATTATAAATATATTTTAATTAATCATTACACATGATTTAAACCATATCTTCTAAAAAACTAGATAAAAAAACCATCATTTCTATTTCTTCTCTTGCAATAAAATCTTCTAATCTAAACTTTGCAACATCAGAACCAAAAGGATAATATTTATCTGGAAAATTCATTGTAATAATTAAATTATCCTCACATCTTGTATGTTTATCTTCTAGATTTTTATCTAAATATTCAATTGCCTCAGGACTTAGACCTGAAACAGTGTATTTAATATAATTATCATTAGGTTTTTTAGACCCGTAATCTGTAATTTTAACATTAATCATAATAAACACTATAAATTTAATAGAATTCTTTTAAGAATTGACTTATTTTATCTTCTATTTTTACAAGTTCCCTTGAACCTATATGTCCATTTATTGAATCATAAATAACTAGTTTTGAATCTTTAATCATTTTATTCATTGGAATTGCATCAAGTTCTGGAGGGAAATACTGATCCTGATTAATTGCGATGATTAAAACTTTTGCTTTAATATCTTTTAGCTTATCTTCAATATCATAGTGAAGTGTTGCTTCATTTCTATAGAATATATCATTAACATCATCAAGTGTTTCTTCCTCAACCATATATTTTATACTTTCATCAATTTCATCATTTGTAAGCTGTCTGTAATATGCTCTTGAAAATCCATAATTAAACATAACTTCAACTGCAAGTTTAAAAGTTCTATCTAATTCTTCTGATTCAATATAATCTCCATTATTATAATCCGGACATGTTTTAATTATATCCTCTGTTATACGAGATAATGCATAATTATGTCCTCCAACCTTATAACTTGATACCATTGAAATTATAAAGTCCATATCCTCTGGATAATATGCAGCCCATGTTAATACTATAAATCCTCCCATAGAGTTTCCAATCAATCCTTTAATATGAGTAATATTAAATTTTTCCTTTAAAAACTCCCTATTAAAATTTACCATATCTCCTATAGTATAATGTGGAAAACTGCCTTTTAAATTAGAACTTGATGGAGATAATGAACTGGGAGATCCTAATGCACTAATTGATATAAAGAAAAATTTATCTGTATCAAAGATCTCATTTTTACCAGACACCTCTTCAATACGTCTGATAGACCCATAATCCCCACTGGAACCATGACAATAAACAACTGCATTTATAATATTACCATCATCATCCACTATTGGATTTCCAACACAGGTATACTCTACTTGTACATCTTCTAAAACTTCACCATTTTTAAATTTAAATTCACTTAAAGTAAAATACTTCGGTTTATCAAAATCTCCATCAAACAAAATAAAACCCCAATATAATAAATTAATATAATAAATTAATATTATTTAAGAAATTAAAATTATAAATATTTAATTAATATATGCTTAATAAATAATCAAGAAAAATAGCTTTTAAAATTTTTTTAAAACTTAAAAGGAAACTAGAAAAATTATGGGACGATAAAAAAAGATTATAAAAAACTTTCTTTGTCATTACATGTTTAAGGGAGGGTGAATATGTATATGATTTCCCATAATTCTTCTATAATTGATTTAAGATAAAAACTTAAATCATAAATATATTGATTTTAATAATATCTAATTTAACTGTTAATAAATAATTTTAAATTATTTTTTAAATCCCTATTCACAAATTAAACAAAACATTATATTAATGGAAAATATTTGATGGCAAATCGGATAAATAAACATTATTTTCATAAATTATTTAAGTCATTAACAGTATATACACATCTAACAGATTAGTTTTATTATAATAATATTAATTATGAGGTGAATTTTACATATGAAAAACAAAAAAATATAGTTATTAGCATTATTGCTTCTTGTTTGTATATTAAGCATTTCTACAATAAGTGCAACAGAAGATACAAGTAATAACGGTGTTATTAGTGCTAATAATAATAAAAAAGTAAATTTAGAAACAAAATATCAATATGATGATGTTTCAATAAGCGATGATAATTCTCAAATTAATTTAGAAGAAAATAATTATAAGTGTAAAGTGAGTGAATCTGGAACAAATAAAATAACAACATCAAATGGAGATCCCTTAAGTTTTAAGGATTTAAATACAACCATTAATGACAATACTAATTCTACAATCCAATTATCCAACAACTACAAATACGATAAGGATAAAGACTCTGTTTTCCAAGGCGGAATTTTTATTAACAGAAATTTAACGATTTATGGAAATGAAGTAACACTAGATGGAAACAATATGGCAAGAATATTTAAAGTAGATGATAATGTTACTGTTAACTTTCATAATATAAAATTCATAAATGGTAAAGCAGACTATGGTGGAGCAACATATGGAGGTAATGCATACAACTGCACATTCACCAAAAACACTGCACAGCATGGTGGAGCGATATACAACGGAAAATCCTATAACTGTACTTTCACACAAAACAAAGCAGAAGAAGATGGTGGAGCATTATTTTTGAGTAATGCAACTGATTGTATATTCACCGAAAATAAAGCAGAAGAGGATGGTGGAGCAATAAATAATGGAAATGGATACAACTGCACATTCACAAACAACACCGCAAAATTTGGTGGAGCAATAGCACATGGTAATGCATATAACTGTAAATTCACAGATAACAAGGCAACAAATGGTGGAGTAATATATGATGGAAATGCATACCATTGTGCATTCACAAACAACATCGCAGCAAATAACGGGGGAGCAATATTCGTAGGAGAAGCATACAATTCTACATTCACAAACAACAAGGCAACAAATGGTGGAGCAATGTGTGATGGTAAGGCAATTAATTGTACCTTTACCGAAAACAATGCAACTGGAGATGGTGGAGCAATGTATGGAGGAACTGCTATTTTATGCATATTTAATGGAGATACAACTAAAGGTACAGAGATTATTCCTGCTATAATAAATGTATTAAATTACACATCAACTTACAAATCAAGTGAAAGATTGAAATTCAACTTAACCATAAATGGTAAATTGTATGATGGATTTAATACTACTATTAACATATATAAAGGCGATGTATTAAACACTACTGTTTATGCTTTATCTAATGAAGGATGGATTGTAGATTTAGAACCTGGAGAATATGCTGCTGTTTTAAGTCTCACCGATTATCCAGACGAACCATCATCAAATGCAACTATAACCGTAAGATCAACTCTCACTGATTTAAATACGACTATTAATAATAATACTAATTCAACAATCTACTTACCTACTAACAACTACTACAAATATGATGCTTCAGACGAGGAATTAATATTTGGAATTAATATAAACAGAAATTTAACAATATATGGAAATGGAGCAACAATAGATGGAGAAAAAATAGTAAGAATATTTGATGTAGAAAATAATGTTACTGTTAAATTTTATAATATAACCTTCAAAAACGGTAAAGCAGAGTATGGTGGAGCAATATATGGTGGTAATGCATATGGTTGTATATTTATCAATAACACTGCAGAATTTGCGGGTGGAGCAATATATGGTGGTAATGCATACAACTGTACATTCACCGAAAACGAAGCAAGCTTGAGTGGTGGAGCAATTTCTAATGGAAATGCATACAACAGTACATTTAACAAAAACAAAGCATTTAGTTGGGATGGTGGAGCAATAGACCAAGGAAATGCAATCAACTGCACATTCACCGAAAACGAAGCAGACCATGGTGGAGCAATAGACCAAGGAAATGCATACAACAGTATCTTCATCGAAAACAAAGCAAATCAAGAAGGTGGAGCAATATACGATGGAAATGCAATCAACTGTACATTCAAAGGCAACAACGCAACAAATGGTGGAGCAATATACGATGGAAATGCAATCAACTGTACATTCAATGGCAACAATGCAACAAATGGTGGAGCAATGTATGAAGGAACTGCTATTTTATGCATATTTAATGGAGATACAACTAAAGACACAGAAATTATTCCTGCAATAATAAATGTAATAAATTACACATCAACTTACAAATCAGGTGAAAAATTACAATTCAACTTAACAGTAAATGGTACATTGTATGATGGGTTTAATACTACCATTAAAATATACAAAGATGGTGTATTAGTTAAAACTGTTTATGCTTTAAGTGGTGAAGGATGGCTTGTAGATTTAACTCCTGACGAATATATTGCTGAGTTAAGTCTTCCATTATATACAGAAGTAACACCAATAAATACAACCATTAACGTTTCAAAAGCAAATACAACAGTTGTTATTGACCCTATTATTGATGCAATAGTAGGAAAAGAAATAACAATAAAATATATTACTAATAGTAATGGAACTGTAACAATTAAAGTAAACGGCGAAATAATACCTGATGGTAAATTCACACCAACCAAAGCAGGAACATACAACCTAACCATCGAAATATCAGAAAACGACTACTACACAGCAGGATATAATGAAACTACATTCACAGTAGAAAAAACCAACACAACAATACTAATCAGCCCAATCATTGATTATGTTGTAGGAGAAACAATCCCAATCACATTTACAAGCAATAGTAACGGAACAGCAACAATTAAAGTAAACGGCAAAATAATACCTGATGGTAAATTCACACCAACCAAAGCAGGAACATACAACCTAACCATCGAAATATCAGAAAACGACTACTACACAGCAGGATCTAACAAAACCACCTTCACTGTTGGAAAATTAGAAAGTCAAATTATTGCAAGTCCCATAACTACTACTTATAATGTAGGTAAAAATTTAGTAATTACCTTAAAAGATCAAAATGGTAAAGGTATAAAAGGTGCAGTATTAACAGTAAACTTAGGAGGTAGTAAAAAGATTACGACTGATGCTAATGGCCAAATTAAAATCAATGTTGCGACCCTTACACCAAAAACCTACAATGTAAAAATCATATATGCTGAATCAGATAATTATAAAGGTTCTACTGCGACAGTCAAAGTTACAGTTAAAAAAGCTACACCAAAAATAACAACAAAATCAGCAAACTATAAACTTAAAATAAAAACTAAAAAATACACAGCAATCTTTAAAGACAATAAAAACAGAGGCTTAAAAACACAAAAGTAACATTAAAAATCAATGGTAAAACTTACACTGTTAAAACTAATAGCAAAGGTCAAGGTATATTTAAAATAACTAATCTTAAGAGAATAGGAAGATACACTGGACTTATAACAGTCCCAACAAACACTTACTACAATAAAGTAAGTAAAAAAGTTAAAATAAGTGTAAAACAATAAAAATATTTTAATATTAAGAGTTAACAATAACTCTTATACTTTTTTTCTTTTTTAAATTATAATCCTCAGAACTCTCTAAAAAAATCTTAATTACTCTATACAGAAATACTCTTTTTTAAAGTTAGTAAATTACTAAATTTTTAATATACATATTAATAAATGAGTTATAATAAAAATTTGCTAAACTACTATAATAAAAAAATAATATAAATTAGAATATATTCCTGTTTCGTAAAAATAGTGTTTAAATAATTAAATTATAGGTAAATATAAATTTAATTACAAATATCTATAAGCCCATTGTCTTCATTATTAGTGTCAATCCCTAATTGTTTTAAGCCATAGAGATAATTATTTAAGCATTACAACTTCAATTATTTCTTCTCATAATAATTTTATATCTTAACTATTTTTAATCCCATTAATCTATTTTAAGAATAATTTTCGAATATTAATTTCTATAATGAATAAATTTATTAAAGAAAATTTAGATAATTAAGATAATGATTTCAAAACTATTGAAAAGGCAAGTGTAGAAGAATCATATGAATTAATTGAAGCAGGACTTAGAAAAAAAGCAATGATTACATTATTTGCTTATTGTAAGGTAGAATATGAAGGACGTGCACTAAGTCAACTTGGATATGGAGAAAGGCTAATCCTTATAAAACCAGATGGCTCTTTTCTCATACATCAAGATAAGAAAGTTGAACCAGTAAACTGGCAACCTCCAAAATCCAAAACAAAAGCATATATAAAAAATCGTAAACTTTACCTTGAAAGTAACCGACGTAAACCACGAGAAAGATTAGAAGTAGAAATTGAAAAACTATCTCTTGGATCATATGCTGTTGTAGAAGATTATGAAGAATTAGAACAGGCAGGATATGAAAAAGATATGGGAGATATGATTATGGAAAATCCTCATATTATTGAGGAAGGTTTTAAACCAACTGCAAGAGAATATAGTGTAGAACATGGTTTTATAGATATTCTTGGAAAAGACTGTGAGGATAACCTTATGATACTTGAATTAAAATCTCGTAAAATAGGCATTAGTGCTGTTAAACAGATAAAAAGATATATTGAAGATTTAAGTTATGAGGATAATGATGTTTTAAAAGAAATGGGTGTTGAAAAGAAAAAAATCAGATGTATACTTGTTGGGCCTAAAATTGATAATGATGCACAGGACATGATTGATGAAGAGGGCATTGAATTTGTAGTATGTGAACCTCCAAAAGAACTTAAAAAAGATAAAAAAGTAACTTTAGATGGTTTTTTTAGCTAATAAAAACAAGAATGATAATATGAAAAAATGTACAAACTGTGGAATGGTTAATGAAGATTATGCTAATTACTGTAATTATTGTGGTATGAAATTCCACAGTGAAACAAATGAGAATAAATCATTTGAGCATGATACTATAGATAATAGTTTTGAATATAAGCATAGTCAATATGCTGAAGGTGATGAAAATAAGTTAATTATATTAGGGTATATAACTTCCATCATATTATCATGGGGTTGGGTACCGCTTGTTCTTTTAAAATCAATTATGAATGTAGGATTTGTATCTTTGGTCGGATTATTTTTACCATTTTATATGATAAATTCAGAAAATAGCAAGGTAAGAAAACATGGATATTTTCAATTTATTATATGTATACTAGGATGTATACTTGGAATTTATTTTATGTTTCATCAGTAAATGTCTTGAATTTAAGATTAAATCAATGTTTTTTGGAAGACTAATTTTTTGAATAAATGAATTTTAGATAATAAAAAAAATTAGAAAATAAGAAAAAAAGCATTAGTATATTTTTAATTACCTAATGCAATCATAAATATAATCTTCAATATCCTCATCAGATATATCTGGCCAGTTCTCTTTTATACCTTCATGTAAAATGTCTGAATATGTATCACATGGAGTATTATAAGGGCGAAGATTATTATTAGTTATTGTTAGAACATTAAATCCTTTCATCATTCCAAGATTAATGATATTTTCATACCATCCATAACCCTCTTTAGGAGGACGGCCACTATTTTCTTGAACTACAATATGTTCAAATTGTTTTTTAGTTATAAGATAAGCCACTCCAAATGCATTTCCTGGTTTTGATATATCCAGAAAAGAAACACCTCCTTCTTCCCAGGAAGCTGAAGTATTTCCAAAGTACATATCATACGGAACCTTAAAAGGTTTAACTAGAAGTGGTAGTGAAGTATCTTCACAAGGTTGACGGTACTTGCTACCTCTAAAAGGGCCTCCTTGTATGTAACATAATAATCTTTCTTTTAACATATTGCTTCCATATGAAACATACCACACATATTCCTCTTTCCATGCAGATATTCTTTCAAGATTTGAAACATCTTCTAGATAGACATAAATATAAGCAAAACTTGTTTTTCCTTCTGTGTCTTTAACAGTCTCACATTTTTTAAGATAAAATGTACCTTCACCTTCAAGATGATCAATTGCAGGTAAATCATTTATTGGAACTTGGTATAACTCACCAATTATTAAATTCCCCCCTTCAATTATAGCAGGAAACCAACCAACATTATACATTTCATAACCTTCAATAGTCCCTTGTCCTAAGTAAGCACTATTACTAAGGTATTTATGATTACATTCATCACTCATAAGAGTACCATAAACAAATACATTTCTATTTGTAAAATATTCATTAATAGCTATAATATCTTTTTCATAACTTTCTTTCATGGGTCCAAGGAATTTACCTTCGGTTTCCATTTTATAGAACTTAGAACTTATATTGTTTATCATCTCAATAAATTCTGGACAAAATTCCCTGTGGAGATCCATAAATTCTTTAAGACCTGATTTCATAAAAATATTTAAAGCTTTAATTTGTCCATTAAGGGCATTAAAACCTTGACCACATAAATTTACAGCACATGACCTCTTAAGACCATTTAAAAGAGTATTTTTTGCCTTAGAACTAAAAGCTTCAGAATCACTTATGAATGCTTTCATTAATATTGCGGTACAAATATATGTAGGAATGTAGCAATAATGGATACATGAGTCACTTGGAATTTTAAATGAATCTACCAATTTAAAACTTCCATCGGCATCCTGAAAATCTATAATAATATTAAAATTATTATTCCAATTTTCATCATTAAATTTTATATCTTCATTTAAGAAATTTTCTAAATCCAAAATCATTCTGCGAAGTTCATCAAAGTTTGGATTATTATGGTCTATTTTTTCTAAAGATAAGATATTCATGATGGTTCACCCTTCATATTTTTACTTAAAAAAAGCTAATTTAAAATAATCTTTTTTAAAAAACCTGGTTTTACTTCTTCTTAATACAATAAAATTGTTTTTAGAACAATATAAATTTTTGGATTTTTAATAATAAATTTAAAATCCTCCATAAATAATATATACTATCTACAGAATCTTAGAAGCCCTGAATATCTCCACTTATTAATAGAAATAATAAGATTAGACCTGGCATTTATATTATTTTTTCATACAATATCTTATTTTAAAATATAAAATAAATATGTTTTATTTGTGGATTATGATATTGGCTAAGATTATCCATCTTTTCTTAATTGTCTTAAAATTATTAGAATATATATTATAAAAACCTGAGTGACAATGAAAAAGAGAATAGATACATTACCATAATCCCTCAAGAAAGTGAAAATTATAAGAGCAAGACAATAAATCCTAGTAAAGAGATTTTTGGTTGATTAAATTTTTTTAATAGATATATACTCACTGTACATATAGTTAAACAGATTATTCCCACTATAAATTTAGAATAATCATGTAAAAAAATTGGTGAAAGTATAATCTCTATTACTACAATTAGCATAGCAATTAATGATATAATCAATAATATTTTTTTAAGTATAC
>NZ_CAJOKH010000081.1 GCF_905235195.1 uncultured Methanobrevibacter sp.
TGCCGGAACAAACATTGCAAACCTTCGTTTCGACAACCAGCATGTAAAAACAAAAATCAAAGACCAGATGATTGACAGCGGAAGACGTAAACTGGGATCAATCATCGGAGACGCTGTAAAAACCGGTATCAACTCAAGTTTTTCACCGGGTGTTAAAGTAGGTTACAACTCCACTATAGGCTCAGGAGTTTTATTATATGATGACGTACCTTCCGATACAAGAGTATTGGTAAAACAGAACCATATCATACGGGATAAAAATAAAAAATGTAAATAATGCTACAATTGTGTGTTGGAAACATAATAACTGCGGATGCTTCCTAAAACATAAAGTTTTGAAAAATATCTTGGATGATTGTAAGATGGATATTTTTGAAGATTTGGATTTGTTTCTAAAATTAATTGTAATTGTTAATTATTTCAGATTTGAAGTAGAATATGCTCGATTTTTTAGTGTAAAATTAATTCAAATCCCCTACTTTAGTTATTTTTCTATTAATTTTTTTGTTATTTTAAAATAGTAATTTTTAATATTGGATTATATTAATATGGGTCATTTTAAATCATAATTGCTTAATTATAAAAGGATATTGTACATTTATTTGAAATAAAAATGTTACATTCTTTAGATTGTGATTTAAAAGACCCAATAGTATACTTTGTTAGGTGAAATATTTAAAATTGTTGATTCTAAATAATTTAAATAATTGTCGATATATTGTAAATTTTATTATATATAACTGCAATTTTCTTAGTTCATCTTAGTTATATCCATATCACATATAGTATATTGTTAAATGGAAGGTTCATTTTTTGGTTTTCTATACAAACATGTTTATGTAGTAATGAACCTTATAATCCTTGTTAATTTCTATTCTATTAGTTTTGTCTGGTTTTAATTTATAAAGGGATTTAAATCAATTCTTACCTAAAATCTCTTTTATAACATATTTGTCATCATCATCAAATACTCTTAATAAATACATAATTGCAAAGTAAATTATTATTCCCACCGGAAGTGCTACCCACATATTTAATTTTAACAGGTATAGTGCAATTCCTAGAATTCCAGATCCTATAGTAATTTTAGTTAAATCAAAGTATAGTTTTTTGTTTGGTCTGTGACCTAATCTGTAAATTACATAACATTGTAGAGTAACAATTAAAACATCACTTAAAACGGTTGTAATTGCAGCACCGTTATATGAAAAGTGAGGAATCATAAAGAAGTTTAAAATAATATTAAATATTGCAGCTGCTGCATAAATTTTTGTTACTGAAATTTCTTTGTGTGATGCATTTAAAAGAGTATTTGCTGCACCGCTGATGAATAATAAACATACTGTCCAGATTAATATTATTAAAACAGATGAGGCAGCATCATATTCGTGACCATAAATTAACTGAATAATGTCTGCTGAATAACATACTGTTGCAACTGCTATTGGGATAATAATCATCATCAGATATTTAATTGATTTTTCAAAACTTACAAGAAGCATTGACTCATCGTCTACAAAGTATCTGCTCATTACTGGGAAAATAACTGCGGTGTATATTCCATAAAATAATGTTAAAACTGAAATTAATTTATAGGTTGCATTATATATTCCTGTTGCATAGTCTCCAACCATTATCCCAAGCATAACCACATCTATAGAATAATATAGTGTGTATAGTATTGCTGTTGCGGCAAAAGGAAGTGATAAAAGTGTAATTTTTTTACAGAATTCTAAATCAAGTTCATATTTTGGTTTGACAACATGTTTATTTAATACATGATATTCATAAGTTAATGCAATAATATTTGCTAGAATATATGAAAAAGCTACTCCTATAAGTTCTAAATCGGTGTAAATTGAAATTAAAATGAATAGTAATGTAGTGGTGTTCATTATTGTATTTCCGATTCCCTGGTATTTTCCTTCTTCAAAAGCCTGAAAAGATCCATTTAAAAGACCAATATATGATTTAAATGTTAATTCAATGCTAAATAATAATGTGATTGTTAGGGTAAATTTAGTTACACCCATTATAATTAATAATATTATAGTTATTATTATCTTAAAAGATGCAAAAATTAATTTTAATGGCAGGGCATTTCCTAAATATTTTGGAGCGGAATCGTAATCAGTTGCAATATGGCGAACAATATGAGTGCCAATTCCCAAATCATCCATAATATTCAAAATGCCAGTTAATGATATAGCAAATCCTAAAATGCCATAATCATTAACACCAAGGTATCTGGCCAGTAAAATAGTCCAGATAAAAGCAAAAACACTAGCTATTATCTGGGATGCTAGTAACCAGCTCATATTTTTAAATATTGTTTGTACTTGATTCATAAATTCAACTTCTAATATATCTAATTTAATTAATATTCTATTTTAATAATAGGTTATATATTTAAGTATAAATAAAATTATATTTAAAAATTTAGGGTGAGTATATAAGTATAGAATTTCAATAATTATACTCACTTTCAAGGCTCAAAAAGATATTAAACGAGTCATGAATTCATTAATAATCTAAATAATCGGTTTTGATAATTTAAAGGTGTTATTAATTGATGATTGTTTCACTGATAATATGGGTATATTATTAATAAATTATGCTTAAAAGTATAGCAATATCAAACCTATTTTTTTAGAAGAAAATTCTGGGTTTGTGGAATGCTTCGTAAGGGTGGGGTCGTTGAAGTATTTGCTCCTATATAATGTTTAGATAGTAATAATTGATAGAAACTTGTGAATTTAATGATGAATTTTTTACTAATGAATTATAATACTGCTATATTAACATATAAACCATATATATATAAATAGAGTTAATTAAAAATAATTATTCATGTTACTGTTATCTAAACTTAAAAATGGAATCATTGTATTTAAAATTTCAAAAAATCCAATTTCAACTATTTTGTTCTTTATGGGTCTTAAAGAAGAACACACAATTAAATTAAAGAATTATGGGGAAATAACTTTAAAAAAAGATAAAATGGAATGGATAAGATGGTTTTTATTAACTTCTATTGTCAGAGAATTTAAAGATGAACATGTAGAAATTGGTGATTTTACACGTATACCTAAAAATTTTAATTTTAAATGGGCTTGTCCGAATAATAAACTGAAAATAGGTAAGTTTTGCTCAATTTCAGATGATGTAACTGTTTTTGGTGGTTGTGAAAAGCATAGAATGGATTCTGCATCAACATTTACTTTTAATCCTCATAAATATTTTAAAGGAGATGGTGTGATAGGTAATGATGTTTGGATTGGAAAAAGTGTTACTATAATGTCAGGCATAACTATTGGGGATGGTGCAGTTATAGGTACAAATTCTTTAGTTACAACGGATGTTCCTCCTTATGCGGTTGTTGGGGGGGTTCCTGCAAAAATAATCCGATATCGTTTTGATGATGAAACTATTGATAGATTGATTAAATTAAAATGGTGGGATTGGGATTTAGATAAAATAGTTGAATATATTCAATTATTGGATGGTGTTGATGTAAATGAATTTTTAGAGAAAGTTGATTAAATTAATCTTTTTTTATATTTTCTTTCTCTAAACTATTTTAAATTTTATTTAATCCGTCTATTTTTTCATAAAATTTCATATGTTTGAGTTGTTCGTCAATAGTTGTTAATCTATTATCTTTTTCTTTAGATAAAAATGCTTTAACTTGTTTATATAATCCTGGTTTAAAATCAATATCTAATTTATTGTCTATTTCAATATTTTTTATTTCAACAGATCCTCTGTTTTGTATTGCTAATTCTTCCATTGGTCTAAAAAATAATCTATGTTCTTTGGTCAATATTTCCACTGACCAACGTCCGGGGGCATCCCAGTTAGCTTGATAAGAAAAAAGTATTTCTTCGTCTGTTATGCCTGCTCCAGCATATTTGCTTGCACGTGTGTGCCAGTCAAGTTTTCCAGATTGGAATGAACACATTTCTTTTGGATAACCTCCTAAAAAGAAAGCAAGATCAATAACATGAGTTGAGTTAGCCAATAACCATTCTTCTTTTACTTTAGGGGCATGAGATGTTTTTTCAATTTTATATCCCCATTCAGTAAACTCAAAATTAAAAGATGAAACTCCTCCATCTTGTGATATAATTTCTAAAGCTTTCTCAGTTGATGCATAAAATCTCCTGTTATATGCTACATAAACTTCAGCATTCATATCTTTGCTTGTTTCATAAACTTTTTGAATTTCATTTTTAGCAGGTTTTTCTACAAGTATTTTTCTAATACCGTAATTTAATAATGTAATAACTGTAGAAGAAAGGAATTCAACATTTACAGCAACAATTGCAACATCGGGTTTTTCATTAATTTCTTCTAGGGCATGATTTATTCCTCCGGATATAGGTTTAACTCCAAGTTCGTTATAAAATGTTGATGCTGATTTTTCACTTCTACATACGACGGAATAATTAACATTTAACTCATTTAATACTTTTCCATATTCTTTTCCCATATATCCTGCACCGATAAGAAGCACATTTAAGTTATTGGACATAAATTTCCCTCCATTCCATTAGATTTAAAAAATTCAATTAATGGGATAATATATTTAAGATGAAGTTTCATTGAGGATTCGTAATCAGGAAGATTACAAGTTCCATCTTTTATTATTGATGTAATTACTCTTTCAGTCATTTGACTTTGAAAAACTTGTTTAAATTCTTTTTGTTTCCATTGCCAGTTTGTTTCATTATTTGATATTAGCAAACTGTTATTTCCTTCATCTATTAAGTATCTTGATTTTTCCGTAGTTATTTCAATACGGAAAGGTAAATTTGAATTATTTATACAGGTGAGGTTGTATTGTTTACATTTTCCACATTTTCCGGTTATTGAACCAAAAAATTCATAGAATCCTTTTCTTTTACTTTCAATGATTTTGTTTTCAAGATTGGATATGTCTATTGATTCAATTTCATTTCCGGAGAGATATTCAATTAAATCAAGAATATGTATTCCATTACATCCAATTCCCCATTGTCCGCCTATTGCAGAAATATACATTTCATTACAAGTTTTCAATTCTTCTTCAAGAATGGTATATGAATTCCATTCTCTTCTGGCACAGTTAACCCAAGCATTAATGTGGTGTTCAGTTAATTTTTCATTTACAAAATGGTAATCTTCCTCTTTTTGGAATAATACTTTTTCAAAAATAATATTTTTCACTATTGAATGATTTATTAATTGTTCAAATAGTTGTCGTCTAATATTTGAATTAGTTGCAATAACCGCAATTTCTAATTCCTCAGGCAATTTTTCGACAGTTGTAATAAAATTAACTTTTGGAAATTCATTAGATAATCTTTGAATTATTTCTTCATTTATTTCAACAGCATAAATATCATACTTTTCTTGTAAGTTTACCATTGATTCTAAATGTCTTTTACCGAGTGCTCCCACTCCAATAATTGCAATATTTTTCATTTTTTCACTCCTTTATATTAGATACAAATTGAAAGGTATTAAATATTTTATATTAATATTTTGATATGACTATATGTAATATATTTGTTGTTATTCTTTGACAATTTGGAGGTCATTTCGTTTGAAATATGATTTGATTATTTTTTAGAATTGGATAAATTTGACTTTATATAATTACTTTTTTGTGTTATATTTAATTAAACTTATTTAATGATAAGTTTAATGCTAATTTATTTTATTTAATCAATTTCTAAAAACAATTATTTTACTAATTAGATAGTTTAATATTATAACAATGATTTGAATGATTATTTTTGATGTAGAATCACTAATTGATAATATATCAATAAATAAATACATAAGACTGGTATCGCAAATTCCAGAGAATAATCTTCCACCAAAAAATAATAAGATTTCCTTAATTATGTTATTCTTACTCTCAAAGACCCATTTTCTATTTGTGTAATAAGCAAATAAAACAGACAATATCCATGATATAATATTTGAAATAAGATAATTAACTCCTGCTATTCTTGTAAAGACAAAGTAGGAGATAATATTTATCATAGTTGTTAAAATCCCAAATAATACATATAAAAATAGTTCTTTTTCTAATTTCATTTTTAATCAATGTTAAATTCTTTAATTATATAAATTGGTCTATGTTTTGTTTCAAGATAGGTTTTTTCTAAATATTTGCCTAAAATTCCAATAGAAAATAATTGAATTCCACTTAATAATAGAATAATGCAAATAGTTGAAGCCCATCCTTGAACGGGGTCGCCATATAATAGATTCCTAATTATTATAAAAATCATGAAAAAAAAGGCAATTATGGAAATTAATATTCCAAAAAATGTTGAAATTGAAAGAGGCAATGTTGAAAAAGCTACAATTCCTTCAATTGAATATTTAACCAATTCCCAAAAAGACCAACTACTTTCATCAGTTTTTCTTTCAATATTTTCATATTCTACCCATTTAGTTTTAAACCCTACCCATGAAAATAATCCTTTAGAAAATCTATTATATTCAGTTAATTGTAAAATGGAATTAGCAACTTCTTTAGTCATTATCCTATAATCTCTTACACCATCAGCTAACTCTAAATTTGAAATTCTATTAATAATCTTATAAAATAACCTAGCAAAATATGATCTAATGATGGGTTCGCCTTTTCTTGAAACTCGTCTTGTTGCAATAATGTCATAATTACTATTTTGAATTATATCAATCATTTCGGGCAGTAAACTTGGAGGATCCTGTAAATCCACATCCATGATAACGACATAATCGCAGTTTTTACTATATTGGAATCCTGCATAGATTGCAGATTCCTTACCAAAATTTCTAGAAAATGAGATATATTTTATATTGTTATATCTGATTGATAATTTTTTAATAGTAGTTAGGGTATTATCATTAGATCCATCATCAATGAATAGTATTTGATAATTAATATCAATATTTTTTAAAGTTTCATTAATTTCATTATAAAATAAATTAATTGAATTTTCTTCATTAAAACATGGTACAATTATGCTTAATAATTTCATTAATTTCGTTAACTCCATTTATTATCTTTGTTTTTTATTATGAGTGGGCAGTTAATTTTGTTTAAACTGTATTAAACCATCAAAATCAACTATTGGATCATTCATTTTGGAATATACTGATTTAATTGGGGAGTTTGATGAATTTATTAAAAAATTTTCCATTAATATAGGTCTAATAGAAGGTAAAACCATCTATGGAGGGTACATTCATCAAAGCAAACTGTAATAATCAAAAAAGATGTATCCGACCCAACTAATATATTTGGAATCGCTCATTAAAAAATATTACGGTGAATATTTAAATAGTGAAGGTTATATTTGGGAAATGCTACGTGAATACAATTACTGTCATCATATGTGTGTAAAAGAGTTATAATTGATATTAGATGATTTTAAGAAGGTTTTAAATCCTCCTACTATTGATTTATTGAAAAAGTATTTTATAAATGATAATAAAGTTAAAAACGTTCTTAAACATTTTAATCATATGGGGAAAAATATAGGTGGAGAAAATAGTGTCAACACAGTTGATTCAGAATATAGGCATATTGAAGATAAAAAAAGGACTAATAGGATTAAACTATAATTGCCAAGTAGGAGTTGATTCAAAATTCGGTTTTATAATGAATAATTGTGTTACACAAAACATCAATGATGGAAATAAATTATTAACCTTGTTAAAGAATTAAACAATATCTTAGGAACAGTGTACTATGTTTTAGGTGCAGACTATGGCTAATGGAAACTTAAACATCTTGAAGAAATCTATGATACAGATGCTCTGGTTATTATTCCAGATAGATTTGCTGCTGCACGTCAAAAGATTATCAATGTTTTAAAAATAAATTGAAATTGGAGTCAGATGAAATAACTGAAGAAACCTTTAAAAAGTATAATTTTTTATATCTGCCTTAAGAGGATGTGTATATTTGTCATTTTGGAATGTTATTAACCCGACAGGATACATACAATAAAAGTTAATCGTAAAACCAAGTTATATGCTTGTAATCATTGTAATAAGTGTCTTTATAAAGATTTATGTGCTAAAAATAAGGATAGGCGTGAATTTCGTGAACCTATTAATCCTGCTGTGGAAGAGGCTAAATTTTTCTTCTATTCTGACTTCGAGGTCATTAGGGCGAAGTTTTTTTGCTATTTTATTTGGGTCTAGGAACTTCGGAGGTGTTAAGAATCATGGGTGAGGGAGGGTTCATAGTGAAATGATTAGAACATCAACTATACATAATTTAAAGAAAATTCACAAGTATGTGAGTAATCATGTTTTGAAAAAGATTTTGGATGAGATTAGAATTTTAAAAAAGAGTCATGATGTTGCAATTGATATTTTTAAATATACTAGTTTTGAAAGAGAGGTAATGTTTTTCAATCAAAAGTTATATAAGATTATCATGTAAAAATAATAAATATAGCTAATTGAGGAGTATAAATGAATACATTTGTTATTAAAAATAGATTATCTCAATATATAAAAAGTTATTATCCTTATTTAATATTTTTTTGTCTGGTTTTAACTATTCATTTGTTCATGGGATTTTATTCTGATGATGTTTATTTTTCAAAAATTTTATCTAAAATGTCTTTAATTGAATTTTTAAAATATAGGTATTATAATTGGACTGCTAGAGTAATTATTGATGCCAATTCTGTGATTTTGGCAAGGCAAAATTTGATTATATGGAAAGTTTTAGATTCTGTTTTTTATACAATTGGAGTGTACTATCTTATTAAATTTGTTAATAAGATAAATAACAAGAAAATTGTAATATTTGGAATATTATTATTTTTTATGTATCCTTTTTATGAAATGGGTAGTGCGGGATGGTTAGCTACAACTTTAAATTATATATGGCCTTTTTCATTAGGTATGATTTCATTTATACCATTAATTAATGAATATTATGGTGAAAAAACTAGTTATCTAACTTATATCATCTCTATATTGGCTTCGTTTTATGCTGTAAATCATGAACAATCATGTGCTCTTATTTTTGGATTTAGTGCTTTATATTTAGTTAATTCGATTATGCAAAAGAAAAAAATTAATAAATATTGTTTAATACTTATTTTAATTTCAAGTTTATCATTATTAATTATTTATACATGTCCGGGGACTTCAATAAGATATCATGAACAACTTGTGAAATTACCTCTGTTTGCATCATTTGGAGTATTAGAAAAAGTATATTTGGGCATTGTACCTACTTTAAATATTTTATTTACTGATAAATTAATTTTCTCAATATTTTATATTTTAATTAGTATATGTGCTTTATTCAAAACTCAAAATAAATATTTAAAATACTTTTTATATTTTAACATATTGTTCTTTTCATTTTTAATGATATACAAAATATTATTTGATATTTCAATGTTAATGGATTCAAAAAATTTTATTGCAATATTTGGTAATAATAATATGATTATAATGATTTTAGGAAGTATTAAATATATTATAACAATGTTGTATCCGTTGTATGATTCAATGATTTTATTTAATTATAGTGGAGAGCCAAATTCAATTAATGGGCCAGTTATATTAACATTATCTATTTGTTTTTATTTACTGATAAGCAGTTGTTTAATGTTATTAATAGATTTTGATAATAAATTATTTCCATTAATATTATTTGGTGCGGGATTCATTAGCAGATTTATAATGGGTTTTTCACCGGAAGTTTTCTCATCAGGTGCACGAACTATATTTTATTTTTATATAACTTTAATAATGTTAATATTGATGTTAATAAGTAAGTTATATCATGAAAACAATATTGATAAAAAAGTTGAATCTATACTAACTATTCTTTTTAGCTTTTTCGCAGTATTGGAGTATGTTTTTGTATTAGTTTTAACAATTTTTATCCTGTAAGTTTTTAATAAAATACTAATGTTAATATATTCAATTGGAGAAAATTATTTATTAATAATTAAATAGGTTTTAAAAATGTTTTCTAATAAGTTTCATAGTGAATCTATGTTTATAATTGCAGAAATTGGTGTAAATCATAATGGTAGCATTGAACTTGCTAAAAAAATGATCAAATCTGCCAGTGAATGTGGTGTTGATGCTGTTAAGTTTCAAACATTTAATAGTGAAAATTTAGTTACTGAAAATGCTAAAACAGCCACTTATCAAGAAAGAAACACAAATGAAAATTCACAATTAGAAATGCTAAAAAAATTAGAATTGTCTTTTGAAGATTTTAAACAATTAAAAGACTATGCATCAAAACATGATGTCAAGTTTATTTCTTCACCCTTTGACATTCAAAGTGTTGATTTACTTGAAAAATTGGATGTTCCCATGTATAAATTAGGATCTGGTGAATTAAATAATTTTGAACTGATTGATTATGTTCAAAAAACTAATAAACCAATGATTATATCAACAGGAATGGCCACATTGGATGAAATTAAGGAAACCTATGATTTCATAGAAAACAAAGATAATCTGATTATTTTACATTGTATAACAGGTTATCCTACTTCTTTTAGTGAAGCTAATCTTAATTTTATCAAAACTTTACAAAATGAATTCAATGTT
>NZ_CAJOKH010000082.1 GCF_905235195.1 uncultured Methanobrevibacter sp.
CAAAGGCACCATTAAAAACAGACCAACAAAAACTAAAAATCAACAAAAAAGAAGAGCAAATATCACTCTTAAAATTTTGCTCTATCTAGCACCCTATTATTTTATGTATATATTCAAATAAACTCTCTGTATAATTTTGTTATGAATTTTAAACTAATAATCACATTATTTTTCCTATTTTTTCTTTTTTTTATCTAATTGATTTATTTCTTAATCTCTTTTAAATTTGTTGCTTTACTGATTTTTTACAATGAATAATTTAATAATAGGAGGTATACTTTTTCTTAAAAATGCATATTTATTCATATTTTTCTAAAATCACTAGATTTTATAAATATTTTTATATTATATGCTCTCAGGCATAGTTAATTTTCTTATAAATATTTGAATAAAAAATCAAGAATTTCCTAATAATTATTTTAAGTAAATTATATATAATCTTAATAATTAATATTATAAAAGTAGTAGTTTATAATATAAAATACTAAAATTATATTAATATTAATTATTTATTTCATTTAAGTATTATTTTTCTAATTTATATTATTATTAAATTTTATTAGATTATTAGGAGTTTAATTTTTAATTTCATAATCAATTTATTATAATATTTGTAGGAGACTTATTATGTGTGGTATAGTAGGTTGTGTATTAAAACAAAAGAATGCAGCACCTATATTACTTGATTGTATCTCTAAACTTGAATATAGGGGATATGATTCAGTAGGTATTGCAACAGAAAACAATAAAATCTATATTAAAAAAGATAAAGGAAAAATCATTGATGTTAACACTAATCTTGATTTAGCAGATATGGAGGGACAATCTGGTATTGCTCATGTTCGTTGGGCAACGCATGGTGATCCAAATAAACTTAATTCTCACCCGCATACTGATGAAGAAGGATCTATTGCTGTAGTCCATAATGGTATCATTGAAAATTATGATCAAATTAAAGCTAGTTTAATTAGTGAAGGTCATGAATTTAAATCTGATACTGATACTGAAGTTATTCCACATTTACTTAAAAACTTTATGGATGAAGGTTTAAACCTTGAAGAAGCTATGAGAGAAACTGTTAAAGTTATTCATGGAGCTTATGCAATTGCTGCAGTATGTGTTGATGAGCCAGGTAAGGTTGTTGCAACAAGAAAAGACAGTCCTCTTATAGTAGGTATTGGAGATGGAGAATTTTTTGTAGCTTCAGATTCTCCGGCTATTTTAAAATATACAAATAATATTATTTATCCGGAGAGAGATGAAATTGTTACATTAACTATGGATGGAGTTAGTATTACTGATGTGGAAGGTAATGTTTTACAAAAAGAAATTGAAACTATTGATTGGACTCCTGAAATGGCTCAAAAAGAAGGTTTTAATCACTTTATGATTAAGGAGATTTATGAGGAAAGCGATGCTGTAAGAAATACCTTAACTGAAAAAGAAAGTATTATGGAAATTATTGATGATGTAAAGGATGATGTTAATAAAATTGTCTTTGTAGCATGTGGTACTAGTTATCATGCTTCACTTACAGGCAAGTATTTAATTGAATCAATGAACGGTATAACAACGGAAGTTCTACTTGCCAGTGAATTTAAATATTCTGCCAAAACATTGGATGAACATACTCTTGTAATATTTATATCACAATCTGGTGAAACTGCAGATACCTTAAAAGCTCTTGAAGTTGCTAATGAAACTAGTAAAACTCTTGCTATTGTAAATGTTGCAGGATCTTCTGCAACTCGTAGAGCAAAATATGTTATTCAAACTCAAGCAGGTCCTGAAATTGGTGTAGCAGCAACTAAAACCTATATATCACAGTTAACTGCAATTTATTTATTTGCTGCACTTCTTGCAGATAATCAGGAATTGCTTGATAAGTTAGAAAAGGTGCCATATTATATTGATGAGATTTTAGAGGATGTTGAACCTCTTAAAGTCATGACTGAAAAATATAAATATACTGATGATTTCTTTTATATTGGTCGAGGTTTCGTTTATCCGACAGCACTTGAAGGTGCACTTAAACTTAAAGAAATTACATATATTCATGGTGAAGGTTATGCTGCAGGTGAATTAAAACATGGTCCACTTGCACTTATTGATAATTGTATACCTGTTGTGGTTATATTACCTCCAGGTGAAAATCATAGGAAAACCATGTCTAACTTAGAAGAAGTTAAATCCAGAGGAGCAGATGTTATAGGTATAGGTTCTAAAGCTGATGAAGGTATTATTAACAAATCTAAAGATTGTTTCTTAATTAATGATGAAGTTGATGATATTATTGCACCTCTTGTATATATTATTCCTCTACAGTTAATGAGTTATTATATTGCCGTTGAGAAAAACTTTGATCCTGATAAACCTAAAAACTTGGCTAAGTGTGTTACAGTAGAATAGTTTTTTTTAATTTTAATCTCTATTTATTTTTAAAATTTTTCAATGGGGGTAAATTGTAATTTTATTTTTAAATTGCATTTTACCTTTTTTCTAATTTTTAATATCCTCTTCTTTTTCTAATTTTTAATATCATCCTTAATTTTTGTACAACTAAATTGTTAATGTTTATAATGAGGGGATTTTTGAAAACTTTACTGTAAAATCGAAATATTTATATTATTTAGACTCTATTCATTTGTATAAAGCTTTTATTTTTTTTGTGAAAATTCAAACACCCAAATTTTTTGAAAAAACGAATTATAGTGAGATTAATATTTAGTTAAAATATATTTTTGTTTTAACTATGCTTTTATTTATAGTTTCATCTTTAAGTCTTGCTTCTGCAAGTAATGTTAATATAGATGAATCTATTGCTGTAACAGAGTCTAATATGGAGAAACTATCAAATAATGAGTATTTGGATAATGACGAAATTAGTATAGAAAGTAATTCGGATAAAGATGATAAAGATAATGGCGAAATTGTAAAAGATAATAATGATGTTTTGGATATTTATACAAGTAAAAATATTAATTTAACTGTAAATAAACAAGCTACCAGTATTATTGCAAAAAATGCAAATTATATTATAAATTATGGTAGATTCTATCAAGTTAAACTAAATAATAAAATTGCTAATCTTAAGTTCAATTTTTATTAAAAGGTAAAACTATAGCTACTGTTAAAACTGATGCTTCAGGTCTTGCAAAAATTAAATTATCTTCTGCTCAATTAAAAAAAATAGGAGAGGTACATGGAAATTGAAGGTAGTTTGCCAAGGAGATAAAAACCATGATAAATCTAATGCTGCTGCTAAAATAACTATTAAAAAAGAAGATACTAAATTTTCAAATGTTGGACCTTTAAAAAAATACTATAAATCTACTGATAAAACAATGTATTTAGTAGCTAAGTTATTAAACAGTAAAAATAAGCCTATTAAAAATCAAATAGTTTACTTTAAAGTTAACAATAAAAAATTATTTAAAGTTAAAACCTGCTAATGAGTAGCTGTATTAACACTAAATGCTCCGCTAATAAAGAAATGCAAATTAAATAAAAAAGGAAAATATATTTTTACTGTAAGCTATAAAACTACTTCAACATACAAACAAAGTACAAAAAAAGCTTATATAAGTATTGTAAACTAATATTTGATTATTAAATGTAAAATTTTCTATAATAAAAGATAATAATACAACATATACAATATTATCTTTTTTTATTTTTTTATTTTTTATGTTATCTATTATTTTTTTATTATTATTCTTATAGGTATTTATCTCTATTTTTTATATTTTTTATTCTATAGGCTTTTATAGCAATTTTTTTTATCTTTCTTTATTTCAGTTTTAACTTTTTTCTTTTTTGGCATGGAATGAAAAATTGTTAATTTTTTGACAGCTTTTTATATTACATGTCTACATATATGTGTATATGTGTATTTACACACTTACACACTTATATAATTATTTTTTTACTTAGTCCTTTTATATCTATTTTTTCATTTACATAAAATATTTAGGGGCCTGAAATTTTCTGAATAAAATTCGGGCTAAAATTTCTTATTTTTTATGTTTATCATATTCATTTATAATTGTTTGTAAAAATACAATT
>NZ_CAJOKH010000083.1 GCF_905235195.1 uncultured Methanobrevibacter sp.
ATTATATGCTGATATTAATTCAGACTAATATCATATCTTCTTCACCCCACTTTTTTTAAGAATTGCAATTAATTGCAACTAAATTGCAACTGCTATTTTAAATATACCTCTAAAATTCAAGGAAAAAATTAATTAAAAGATTGATTATTAAAGGTGATGTATTAATTGTATCAATAAAATTTGTTATAATGGCTATTGATGTATTAATATTAAATATTGATAAGTTGTGTATTCGGAATATTTAATATATACTTTGTGTATAATATATATTATTAGAAAATGAGGAGATAATATTGTTAAATAAAAAATTATTCTTCGTGACAATATTTGTATTTTTTATTGCTGTTACAGTGGTAAGTGCAGCAGATAATACTACGGATATTGTTGATATGGAAGAAACAGTTGATGAAAGTGTAATAATTGAAAATGATGAATTAAATAATTATAATCCATCTATTGAAAGTAATAATAATATGTCAGATACTTTAAATGATAAATATAAAAATATATTAAATTCAGTGAATGATGAGGATGTTTTAAGTGAGACACTCCAATATTCTGTTAGTAATTTCGGTGTTTCACCTAGTTCATTTAATTATGGATCTAGTGCATCTGTTTCATTCACACTTGTACCTGCTAATAAGAATCCTTATTCATATGATTTGCGTTTAGAAATAATTAATTCAAATGGAGCTACAAAAATTACTAAAGAATATAAAGGGGATACTTATAATACTCCTGCTGCTTTATATTATCGCGCAAGTTTTAGTTATCCTATTACTTCTAATAATTTAGGTTCTGGAACATATACTGCAAGACTAGTTAATGTAGCTGATTTCCGTGTTCTAGCTACTAGAAGTTTTACTATAAACTCTGTAATTTATTCAGAATATTCTGTTTCTGTTAGTGATACTACAATCCCATATGGTTCTAGTGGAACTATTACTATGTCTATTTCCCCAACTCAGGGCATGTATTCTAAATATAATTTTTATTTAAAAGTGTATGATTCAAAGAATAAAGAAGTCATTAGTAAAAAATATGCAGAAGAAAATGTTAACACTGCTAACACAAAGAGAGTAGTGTATAATATTAATGCTAATTCTTTAAGTTCTGGAACTTACACTATTAAAATCATTGATGGTACTAATCCTAACCATGTTTTTAAGACCGCTAAATTAACTATAGGTTCAGGTTCATCACCATCTTCTCAACCATCAAAGTTTTCAGTTAGTACTAATGATGTTAATATGAATTATGGAGAGAGTGGAAAAATATCAATGACAGTGTCATCAGACTATGGCAATAATTGTGAGTATTATTTTATATTAGAGGTTTTAGATTCCTATTCAAACATTAAAATTCGTCAACAATATTCAGGTACAGTTAAGAGTACTAACACAATAAGTTACTCTATTGCTCCTTATTCTTTAACTCCGGGGAAATATACTATTAACATTGTAGATAGGGAAACTACTGGATATAATACTGCCTATGAGATTAATGCTTTCTATTATACAACTTTCGCTACTGCTAAATTAAACATAAATTTAGGCTCTTCTGATTTTGTTGTTAAAACAAATGATATTAAAATGATTTATGGATCTAATGAAACTATCAAAATGTCTGTTACTGCTCCATCTGAATATAATTTTAATTTAGAAATTTATAATTCAAATAATAAAAAAATTTTTAATAAAAATTATATGGGTACAGGTAGTGGAACGCTTAAATATATTATTAATCCTAAAGACTTAAAAGTAGGAGAGTATACTATTAAAATTACTAAGGCTGATAAAAAATATTTAAGTGCTCCGGTTTTAACTACTGCTAAACTTTCTGTTTTAAATGATGGAATTATTTATATTATTGCTAATCCTACTACTTTTATTTCATCAGACACTGGACATTATTATGATTTTAAAATTCTTGATTCTGATAATAATCTGATTTCTAATACGAACTATGAATATGTAATAGATAATGAACCAACTAAAATTCATATGATAAGTTCTAATGGTAATGGACACATATTTCTAAATGGAAAGGCTACTGCTCTTGGTAGACATTCGATTAAAATTTGGTGTGGTTCTACGTTTAACGAAACATATTATGATGTTTTTGATTTATTTACTATGATTGATATTGATTACAATGTAGCAAAATACAGGGAAAATAATAAAGCTGAAATTTTCAACTTAGAAGATGGTATGAAAGTTACTGTAAATGTTTATACTGGAGAAAAATACGAATCATATCATTTAACAGCAAAAGATGGGATTGTGAAGATTAATACAAAAAATTTAAAGATAGGAAAACATAAAGTTACTATAATAGCGGATAATAAATATCATATACTTACTCATAATTCATTTAATATAATTATTAAAGCAATACCAAAATTAACTACTACTCATAAAACCTTTAAAAATAATATTAAAACAAAGAAATATGCAGTAAAACTCAAAAACCATTTAGGAAAGGCAATGAACAAAGCAAAAGTTACAATGAAAATTGATAAGAAAACATATACTGCTAAAACAGATAAAAAAGGTAAAGCAACATTTAATATCAAGTTAACTAAAAGAGGAATGTACAAAGCAACAGTAACATATAAAGGAGATACTTATTATAGTAGAGTATCCAATAAAGTAATGATTAAGATTAAGTAGATGTGATGTGCATCTACAATTTTTTTCTATTTTTAGTTTAAATAAAATATATTACTGTTATTTAACAATTTAACAAACACAACTACTTTTTTTCAAATTTTTATAAAATTGCATATTATACTAATTCCGCTTGATATGTTAAGATTATAATAAGTTTTATTACTTATTTTATATATCCAATATAATAAACATATATCGCAAATGAAAATATTATTTTTGGAAAGAGTTATTATGGGTTACTTCTTTTATAAAAACTAGATTACTGAATAATCGGTGAGCAGTATAAGTACGAAATGCAGTTAGATGGAGAGGGATTAATTAAACTTATTATTTATATTAATTCATCTCCATTGAATAAGTGTAAATCCAAAATTTTGTTTTAGAAATACTTATTATAATTATTATATATACCTAATTATTACACGCGGTATAATGGAGGAAAAATATGAAAAAAAGTATATACTGATTTTAAGCATGATATTTGTTATTTTAAGTATATCTTGTGTAAGTGCAGCAGATAATAGTACTGATATAATTAAAGAACAAACTAATAATGTACTTTCAATTGATGAAGAAAATAGTAATGTTTCATCACTTTCAGCAACAAATGAAACTGTTTTTATAGTGCTGATGAGGAATTAAATCAAAAAACTATATCCGCAGACAATGATGTTTTTAGAATAGAGGATCTTAATGAAGATAAAGATAAAAACTGGTGGGAAATTCAAATGAACTACGATGAATTATATAGGTTCTGCAAAATATATACTGAAAAGTATGAAGAATTCAACAATTTGAGTAGAGAAGAAGCAGAAGAAAAATATAGTGAATTAGAACTGGAACTCTACGATAAAAAAGAATTGAGATTATATGCTTCAGGTATATACAATATTATGGACGAAGAATTTTTGAATAACCTACCAAAGAGTATTCGAGAAGAAATCAGAATATATCGTTGGGAACACGAACCGCCAAAAAAATAAGTGGTCGAATAATTGCATAAGTGCTCAAGCAATCGAACACTTGCATGAGTAAGTGCTTGAATAATCGATTGTGTAATTGATTAAATGATTGCTTGAGTACGAAATAGATGTTTTTAGAATAGATCTTAAGAGCAAGTAAAAATAACATCAGAAAAATATTATACAACAAACAAGGGGTATGCAACATTAAAAGCAATTATTACTGATAATCATGGTTATAAAGTAAATGAAGGAATAGTAAAATTCACAGTCAATGGTAAATCTTATAATGCAACAGTACATAACGGTGTAGCATCTATAAAAATCAAAT
>NZ_CAJOKH010000084.1 GCF_905235195.1 uncultured Methanobrevibacter sp.
AGTTTGAAACCTTCTTTTGGTGGTGGAAGACCATCAAAATTAACTTATGATCAACTAATAGAATATACGCAAATAGTGAATCCTTACAAATTCAAAATCAACACCACCGGATCATTAACAATTAATGGAAACTCGACCATCAAAATAACATTAAATCTTTTAAATAAAGAAAATATAATAAGTAAAATGCAAACCGAACAAAGGTTATGCTTGATTCTTGATAATTATAGCGTTTACAAATCTGCATTTATCAAAAAAATAGCATTACATCTAAATATTACATTAATCTATATTCCTCCATACTCTCCACACTTAAATCCAATCAAACAGATTTGGAGACAAATGAAAAGAGAAATAAAACATTATTATCTAAAATCAAAAGAATTTTTGGAAGATTTAACCATAAAAACTTATATTGAATCGATTTTGGATACAAAAGTTTATTATAAATTGTTCGAAACATATTTACCAAAAGTTTGGTAATTAACTATAATTTTAATTTTTATATTTTAATTTCATTTTATATTTAGTAATTTTATTTTATTCGCGATTTTAATGATTTATAATGATTTTAATATCATTAATTTTTTTGTATACAATAGATTTTTCTTCCATATTAGTACCTCTTATTTTAGATATTATCCATAATTTGTTTGGGTTTTTTAGAACAAAAATATTATAACTTTGTTATAATTTGAAACTGTCTATTTTTTTAAATTTTTCTAAACAATTCGATATAAAAAATATCAAATAGATACTTTTTGGTTAATTTTTAAGATTTTTTTGTTAAAACTGTATACATTTATATATGATGAGATTACAGTATTAAATTAGCTATTAAAAAAATGTAATGGCTTATTTAGAAAAAAATTTTTATACATTTATAACAAACTTTGGTGATTGAAGATGAACTTTAAAATAAAAATCATGATTATTATATTTACATTATTCATGTTGCAGGTAGTGTCTGCTTGTGACATTAATGAATCAGTTAATATAGAAATCAATGATGTTTGTGTCGATGAGATCATTGAAGTTTATGAAGTAGGTGAAAGACTATTTTCATCTAATGAGGGTTCTGATGAAAGAGATGAAACGCTATATTCACCTATTGGTATTGATGAAGTGAATGATTCCATTGATTTAATGGATGAAAGCTCTCATCAAGAGTATAATAACTCTTTTATAATTGAAACATATGAAAAATCTTTTGAAGTTAAAAAACATGAACTTCAATATAATAATGCATATATTAAAGAGCTCTTAGATGATTCATTGGATAATATCTCTTTTTCAAATTTAAGTGGTACAGTTATAGAATCATATCATTTATATAGTTATTTCTTAAGTAATTATGAAGTTCCTATTTGGATTAAATTTGAATCTTCTTTACAATCATCTGAATATAAGAGATGTGAATTTAAATTTGATATATTTGAAGAGTATGATATTTTTACTCATGATTTCTTAATATTTTATAATCATTATTGTCATATTTTGACTCATGCAGTAAATCAAAATGTCATATTATGCAATGATAAACTAAACAGCAGATTTGTATTTTGTATTGATAATTCAATTCTAGGAAATGCCAATAATTTATACTATACTAATCCTTATTTTACAACTATTTACCTTAAATTTCATTCATTTTTATTATCAAACTATTTTTTATATAATTTTTATTTAAATGAGTCTGTATATATCTTTTTTTCTTATTTTAAACAATCAAAAAACGAGGTATTTCTTTTAGAATTTAATTAATTTATACTGAGATATTTTTAATTAATTACCATATCGGATGATATACTGTTGTCGAAGTATGATTAAAACGGGTGATTTATTATGAACAACAAATCTATTTTATATGCATTAATCTTATTAATTACTTTGGCATTAACATTGGGAGTAGTTTCTGCGGCGGATTCTTCAAATGAAACTTTATCCTTAAGCATTGATAGTGCTCCTATTGTTGATATTGACTACGAAACAACAAATGAAGAATTAGTAGAAGAACCAGTAAAAAAGGGTTTTCTTTCTGCAAGCAATGAAGATGATGAATTATCTGCAGATTCTGGGACATTTAGCGATTTAGAAAAAGATCTTAAAGGAAGTTATGTTACTCTTAATAAGGATTATGTAGCCACTGAAAATAAAATGGTTCAAATCTCAACAAATTCTATGACTATTGACGGTCAAGGCCATTATATAGATGGTGGTATGGTTTCTAGAATTTTGTACATAAAAAGTGGTAGTACTGTTACATTAAAAAACATTAATTTCATTAATGGATTTCATAATTTTGATAATGTTCAATATGGTGCTGCAATCACTGTTGCCAGTGGAGCTAAAGTTATAATGGAAAATTGTACTGTTAGTAATTGTGTAGGCAGTTATGGTGCAGTGGTCTGGCAGGGTAATGATGGTGTTATAAACAATTCCATATTTTATAAAAATAATGCTACTCTCGATGCGGGTGCATTGTTTGTTAATGGTAGTAATGTAAATGTTTTAAATTCAATTTTTGTTGAAAATACTGCTGGTCGTGATGGAGGGGCTTTGGTATACACTTCAGGATCCTCAAATTCCAATGTTGACAATTGTACTTTCCAACGTAATAATGCTTCCAAGGGTGGAGGTGCTGTAATTGACGGTGTTAGTAATTCTGTTACTAACTCTCAATTTTTAAGCAATCATGCTGTCTTTGGTGGTGGAGCTCTTATTGAACAAGGAACTAATAATTTAATTGATAACTGTATTATATATAACAACACTGCTATCACTTATGCTGGTGGTGCAAGTATAAATACCGGAACTATCTCAAATTCTATTGTAGAAAGTAATAATGCAATTTTTGGTGCAGGTATTTATGTTATTGAAGGTTTAATTAGAAATGTTACTTTTACAGACAATAATGGAACAGTTGGTCAGGATATCGCTGTAATCAATGAAAGTACTATTTCTGACTCTTCTTTTAATTATATTGAATATTATAATTTAACTGATTATATTTCTGTTAAAGAACATTATGGTCAATATGATTATATGATCCTTCAAAATGGGGACACTGCATATTGTATTGAAGAGGGTGCTCAAGGACCTGCCGGGGGGTATGTTGATACTTCTTTAAATCTATTAATTAATCATAAAACTGGAGAAAATGTTGCTGAGTATGTTAAATTATTAATTTATAATAATCTTAATGAAAAGGTTTTAGAACCATCAAATACAACAATTATAGCTCGTGACATTTGGAATTTTACAGAAACTGATTTCAGGAATAATCCTGATGCAAGTAGCAGAGTCAAAGATGCAATAAGACGATATGATGCCGGTGAAAGAGTACCTAACACTAATGCTGTTAAACAAGTAAACGGCGAATATTTAGTATATAATTTCTATACAGTTCTTACAGTTGCTTCAAGTCAGAATTTATTCTCATTTAATATTACTAAAGTAAATAATATTAATCCTGACTTGGAAGTTAGAAAAATTACATTAAATAAAACTGTTAATGTTGGTGAAAAAACATCTTTCGATATTATTGTAAAAAATACAGGGGATGTTGGATTAACTAATGTATCTGTTAAAGAATTATCATATGAAGGATTAATATATAATAGTTTCACTGGTGACAATTGGGTTAATACTGGTAATGTGTTTAAATACTTAAATTCTTTAGAAATTGGTGATTCTGCTAGTTTTACTGTAGAATTTAACACAAATAAGCCAGGTAACTTTACTAATATTGTTGTTGCTGATTCCAGTGAAACTGAAGAAAAAATTACTAATAATACTACTGAAGTTGTTGAAGAATCACAATTAAAACCGGGTATGGTTGTTGATAAGGTTAGTTTGACTCCTAGTGTTTTGGTTGGTGAGCAGACTTTGTTCTTGATTACTGTTACTAATACTGGTGAGGTTGAT
>NZ_CAJOKH010000085.1 GCF_905235195.1 uncultured Methanobrevibacter sp.
TATGCCTTCTTTTTAATCACTTTTATATGTTTTAAAAGAGCATCTGAAAACTAATCTGAAAAATGAGTAGTAAAATATTACAACATACAAAGTATTTATTAATAAATTAGGTTTCTACATCTAATATTTTTTAAATATCTTTTTAGAGGTGTAAGTTTAATCAGTAAAATTTTTTTAAAACTTTAAAAAAAAGCAATATAGGAATAAAAGAGAAAAAAATAATCGGAATTTATAATCCGCATATTTTTAACTTCTTTTATTCTAAAATTCAATATATTTTCTTATATGGGTTATTTAACTACTTTTAAAGTACCTTTTCCTGCAGCTTTATTGTAATAAATATCTCCATCAAAGGTAACAGTGAATTTATATGTACCTTTCTTATTAATTTTACAAGCTTTTATCTTAGCCCTATTAAGAGTAAGTACAGCTACACCTTTACTATTAGTTTTAAGCCTATATGTTTTCTTATTAATCTTAAAGACAACTGCCTTACTTTTAATGACTTTGTTTTTACTGTCTTTTAATGTAGCTGTTAATTGCATAGTTTTTGCATTTGATTTATATGATGATTTCACTGATTTAACATTTGCAAATTTAGAAGTCTCTTTCTTAATAGTTATCTTAGCTTTTGAAACAGAAGGAGAAAATTCTCATTACCTGCAAATCTTGCTTCTAATATTTTTGTTCCAGCACCAATTTTTTTAAATTGTCCCGCTTTTAGTGTAATACTTGCAATACCATTAGCATCTGTAATAGCAGATCCAATTTTTACACCATCTAATATAAATGTAATATTAGCCCCTGCAAATTTAGGGTTAATGACCACATTATATTTTCCGTTATAGTTTATAATGAAATTAGCTGTAGGAGCAGTAATATTAGTAGATTTAGGATTAACAGTGAAGTTTACATAAGCATAAGATCTTGCATACTTATCATTAGGAATATATTTAACAATTACATCAGTATATTCTCCAGCACTTAAATCTTTAAGGGCAATAATTGTTAAACCATTAACAATATTAGCAGTATAATTTCTACCATTAATTTCTACACTAACAGTACCTTTATCAACAAGTGATTCATTAGTAAATACAGTAGCAGCAATTATACCATTCTCACCATATGTAATGTTAAAAGTTACAGCTCTTGTATTGGTGAATTTAACTATAAGAGCCCCTTCAGTATGTTCTTGAGTGTAGTCATCTACAGTAGCACTAGTACCTGGCCATAAAGCAATATGATTAGTACCATCTTCAGCCTTATTGCCTTTGAAAGTGGAATTGGAAATATTAAAATTTTGAGCCTTACTATATATCCCTGCACCAGATTCGGCAGTATTATTTAAAAATGTAACATTGTCAAAAATCACACCATAACCTTCAACAAAAAAAGCACCCGCTGAATATGCATAGTTTTTGGTGAATGTAGAGTTAATTACATTAGTCTTAGTACCATTTAGGCTAATAGCCCCACCAACATTGGTTGCGTTGTTTCCAATGAATTTAGAATTAATTACATTAATATTAGTACTATTTATTCTAATAGCTCCACCCTTAGCAGCTGCATTGTTTTCAGCGAATGTAGAATTAATAATAGTACAATTATCACAAAAATTTTGTATAGCTCCACCGTATGTTGCATTGTTTTTGGTGAATGTAGAATTAATAACATTAGTATTTGTATCCTTAATGCTAATAGCTCCACCAATATAGTTTGCATTGTTTCCAGTGAATGTAGAATTAATAACACTACAATTATCAGCTAAGATATACATAGCTCCCCCATCATTTTTTGCTATGTTTTTGGTAAAAGTTGAGTTAATAACACGACAATTATTACCAAGGATATACATAGCTCCCCCATCATTGGTTGCATTGTTTTCGATAAATATAGAATTAATAACTGTACAGTTAGGACCATTCATCTTAATAGCTCCACCATCAAGGCCCTTTCCATTTTTAAAATATAAATTTTTAATAATGACATTTTCACCAGTTATAGTGAAAATACTTGCTTGACCATTTCCATCAATAGTATTAAAATTACCATCAATAATAATATTAGAACGATTTATAGGTATACCCTTAATAAAAGGATTATCTGTAGTAGGATTGAATGTGAAATTACTATCTAAAATAATCGTATCACTAATATTATCTTTAATAATATTATTTAATTCATTGAATGATTTAGCGGTTTCACCATCACAAACTACATTGGAATCCTTGTTAGATGATATTAAATCCCCGTCATCAATACAATTACCATTATCATTACTTGCATTACTACTTACACCTACAATTTCTGTAGGATTATATGAATCAGAATCAACATCGGTATTAGATTTTTCAACATTATCAATATCCATATTATTATTGGATAATGAATCATTAACAGTCGTATTAGCATCAGCTGCAGAAACAAAACCTACAGAAATGATTAAAATAGAAAGTAATACTAACACAACAGTAATATTAATCTTAATCTTTATAATAAATCCTCCATAAATATTTTAAAATTTATTTTTTTAATTATATGTTTGTATTTAATAATATATAATGGTTATAGCCATAACAAATCAAAAGGAATTATTATATAACTTTGTGTCAATATTTTACAAAATTGCCGATAAAAAATTTTTATAATAATTATCATAAAATAAATATAAGGAGTAAATCTTATGAAAGATATAAAATTGCATATTGAATGGTAGATAAATATAATGATAAAATATTTACAAAAGAATTTTTACTTATTTTTGGACCAGTACTATTTACAGCCCTTGTAATGTATATATTAATGTCAACAGTGCCAGAACATGCAACAAGCATGGGTTCAACAGCAACAATTGCAGGATTAGTATCTGGAATATATATATTTGGAGGATTATGTTCTAGAGTATTCACCGGTGCTGCATTAGAGAGAATTGGCTGGAGAAAAATAGCACTAATTTTTATGAGCATACATTTTCTCTCCTGTCTTTTATACTTTATTGTAGACAATGTAACCTTATTAATTATTGTCAGATTCATTCATGGTATTGGTTTTGGTGGATCAGCCAATGCAATTGTAACAATAGCTAGTGCCATACTTCCTAAAAAACGTTTCTCAGAGGCTTTTGGATATTTCATGCTTGGAACCACAATAGCTGTAGGTCTTGGTCCTTTTATTGGAGGATTATTATATGACATTGCAGGGTCTTTTGTCTGTTTTGCTGCTGCAAGTATATCCTCACTTTTAGCACTAATCTTTATGATTTTGATTGATGTCAATAAATACGACAAAGAAGATAAAACACCTAAAAATAAAAGTTATAAAGGTATTGAAAGAGTTATAGGGTTTGGTGCAGTACCTGTTTCACTGTTTACAGCAATAACAAGTTTAGGTTATGTAGCCATCTTATCATTTTACAGATTATATGCAGCAGAGGTAAACCTAACTCATGTATTTTCATGGTTTTTCATAATATATTCTATTTGTCTTATAGTTAAAAGACCACTTGCAGGTAAAATTCAAGAAAATGGCGGTGACAAGATTGTATGTATCAGCGGAATAATTGCCCAAACAATCGGACTTTTTTAATTGCATTTTACCCCTCAAACATTACAGTTATAATATGTGCAATATGTGCTGCACTTGGATTTGGAACACTAAACTCAGCATGTACAGCAATCATAACAAGAAACACGCCTTTACATCGCAGATCATATAGTTTATCTACATTTTTCATTTTCTGTGATGGAACAATGGGTTTTGGACCGTCACTCTCGGATGTTTTGTATCAGCAAGTTCAGGTTACGGACCAGTATATCTAATATCATCCTTTATTACATTAATTGCCTTACCTATTTGTCTGTATGCACTTAAAGACAAAAATAATGATTTACCTAATATCTCATAAAAAATAGAAATAAAAACAATAAATTATGAAAAAATTAAATTTCTCTTGGTTTAAAAAAAGTCATCCAAGGAAAGTTGTGATGGTTTTAAATCTGTTTTAGATTTAGAATTTTTAGTTTTATTGGATTTTTTACTGATTTTAGACCTTGAACTATCAATACTTCTAGAACTAGAATCTAATTGTTCATCACCGTTTAATCTAATTCTTTAAACACTTATTTTACGAAATGCAAATGACATACTATAAAAAACATCATTCATTAACGGAGATAATAATCTTATGGTGCTGTCTATTTCTCAGCTTCAATTGGAAGTGTCACAGATTTT
>NZ_CAJOKH010000086.1 GCF_905235195.1 uncultured Methanobrevibacter sp.
AAAATAACTCTATGAATTATAACAATACCACCACTACAAATTATACAAATCAAAACCCATATAACATCAATAGCGAAATTAATGGAAATTCAACAATTATACAAATCAAAACCCATATAACATCAATAGCGAAATTAATGGAAATTCAACAAATTCCTCGAGAGGATGTTCAATTTACATTGAACAATATGAATAATCTAATATTAACTATTCCAACCCAAGAGGGACCTAACTGGATGATAGAAGAAATAAAAGAAAGTAATAAATTAAAAAATCAAAATGAAGAATTTACAATTTTTTAAAAATCATTAAAAAGCATATAAGATAAAAATTTAAAAAATCTCCTTAAAATATAAAAAACCAATAATAATACCCAATATGTGAAATACTAAATATTATTAATAATATGTGGAAAATTTAATAATATTAACTTTAAATGTAAAAAAATCATAAATTAATCAATAATAAAAAAAATATTAAATATTAATTTAGAAATATTTATTTAAAATAATATAAAAAAATAAAAATGTGAATAAACAACTAAAAAATTATATTGATAAGATTTAAAACATTAAGATTTGCTTTTAAATATAATTTTAAAGGTAATTTTAAATATTTAATAACCTTAATTTAAAGAAAAATCTTACGCATTTGAATAATATAATTTAATTATGTAAATTGTGATAGGATGAAAACCACGATTATAATAATTGCTCTTTTAGTAATTGGATTATATGCTGCAACAGAAACCACATATTATGCAAATAAAATTACGGTAGAAAATAATATTGTATCCCCAGTCATAATAATTGAAAAAATTGGAGTCAATGAAAAAATTAACAATAATTCTCCCGACCAAGGAGTGTATTATGATAATAAACATTCATTCACTCCAACTAAAGGAGATATTCTAATATTTGGACATAGAACCCTATTAGGATCGCCATTTTTACGTCTAAATCAACTAAAAAATGGAGATATAATTACTTTAGAATGGCCAAATATAGGAGAGTTAAATTATACTGTTTATAACTCTAAAGTAGTTCCAGCAGACTATAAGTTAAATACCCAAAATAACAGTCAAACATTAAGTTTAATTACCTGTCATCCAATTGGGTCAACATCACAAAGATTAATTTACGAAGCTAATCTTACAAAGCAAGGCCCTATAAATAACAGTATATTAAAAGAAAATCCTCAAAAAAATAATGGATTATACATCCTATTTGGATTTTTAATTTTTGGTATTGTAATAGGTCTTATTCAAGAAAAATCAGAACGAAAATATGTTTTAGTAACTGTAATAATAATTTGGATATTTTTACTATATTGTTACTTAGAACCTGGACTCGTTAAGCAATTTATATCACAAATCGAATTTTTAAATCAAATATTTACACTTGGAGGATAAACATGAACGTAAATGAAAAATATTTTTCAAACATAAGCTCAAGAGAAAGGGCTATATTTGAGGGCGCCATTACAATGGGAGCTTTATTTCACCAATTTATTGGAACACCTGTAAATAAAGAATCTGCAGAAAGTTTAGAAAAAGCGATGAAGGAATCTCTTGAACTTCAACCTGCAATTGAAAAAGTAGATGCAAAAATAGATCTAAACCGATTAAATTCTGCATTAAGTGATTTTGAATATACCTCTCTTAATGGAGATATGCTTGATATAAAAATATACACAAAAGTGGATAATGTTACTGCTGTGATTCGAATAGAATTTATTGAAGAGTTAAACTACCCCTTAATGTATGTTGAAAATATTAAAGAAGAATAATTTTAGGGTCATTGATTTCCAGTGTTCCGAAATCATCTGTAAATCTATTTTTATATTATATCCAAGTGATGTAATTAGCCCAGCTAAAAATACATTTAGAATTATGCTAATTGAATAAATGATTTTTTTAAATCCATTTGAGTATAATAAATTATAAACTCTTTTAAAGTATTTGCCATTACTATTTGTAAAGTATTTAAAGAATAAAAATATGGAAAATATAAAACACAGTATAATAATTTGGAAAAAACTAACTTCAATATATTTACCTGCATCTATTGACTTTAAAACAATATTATCTATAAACAATAAATATCCTAAAATGGATAAAATAAAAGTTATTGCTACAATATATTGTGAATTGAATTTTAATTTTCCTTTAATGTTTAAATTTTCTAAATCAAGATTAGATAAATAATATCCAAATATTGCATAGGGAATAAATAAAATATAACATACAATTTTTGATGAATAAGTGATGATACCTAAACTTACAAGAATATAAACTATTAATGAAACTAAAGTTAAAATATTAATAAATTTACCTTCAAAATTCGGATATCTGCCTTTGTTTCGTAAAATAAGGGTTTAAAGAATTAAATTAAACATCATAATTTGACTGAAAGATACAATGCTTCAAATATTGACTTTCAATAAATTCATGAATCCGTTCACCATATTTGAAACCATATGGAAATATTTCTACCTGAAATGTGAGAAAATAATCTCAATTACACTTTCAATAATCTGAATTCCAATATAACCTATAGACATAAAATAAAGGCCCGTTAAAATACTTGCAATATAACCTATAACCAAAAGATAACTGTCTTCCTCCAAGGAACTGACCGTCAAAAGGAGCATGTCGACTGCGGGGAAAAAGTCAGTGAAAGGTATAGGAAGGGGCAAAAATAATAAACCTGAAAGGATGATTATCATTACAGAATTTATCTTAATGAATACACGGTTTTTAGTAAGTGATCCTCTAGGATGTGAAATTCTTTCAATATACCCCAGAGCTTTTTTCAAAACATCAAAGAGACTTTCAACTGACTCAGCAGGTAACTTATATTCTGAAACCATTTTTGGAAGATATAATTTCCTATTAAATAAAACAGACAATTCCAAAAGAATTATCAAAATTCCAAATGGTGTACTGCTGCCTGGAATTGAAACCGGAAGCAGGAATGGTGCTATCAATATTATGACTATAATATGAATACCATCACTTAACAATAAATCAAGCAATTCATTAATAGAAATCCCCTTATTTCCAATAGATTCCCGAATAATCTCCAGACGTTTAGAGGTAGGTAAATGAGTCGTTTCTGAATCATTATCTAAATGCAAATTAATTCTCCTTAATCATTATTTTAAAAAATGATAAAATGATTCTGAAAAAAAGAACAACATTCTATCAATTGAATTAATATTAGGTTTAACATTTTGAATATATAAAAATTGCACATTTAAGTTTTCAAGGCACTTTCAAAAACTTGTGTGATAAAGTTTATTTCCATTTTTTACCTTAAAAAAATTAAGGTTTAATAAGTTCAAACATAAACATAGAGCTTTTATTT
>NZ_CAJOKH010000087.1 GCF_905235195.1 uncultured Methanobrevibacter sp.
TGAACTCTTTTATATGATCTTGATCTAAACCTATTTGCAGGCATTTAATCACCTATAACTTTAATTAAATAAAATATTTGATAATTGTGTAATAGCGTATTCTTAAAATAGAATACTATAATATCTCTTTTTCATCCTTAATAAATGTATAGTTTAACAACTGATTTAGAACCCTTGTTTGAATCCTAAGAATTTTCTTAAAATTTGGCTCATACCAAAAGTACAAATCATATACCATAATAGCCATCCAATTCCATAAGGGATAGTCGCTTGACCACCGTATAAAAAACTACCAATAAAATGCCAAACTGGTGTTAAAGTAACCCAGTAAACTGTTTTTGGTAAAATTATCACTAAATTGTGAATAGCAGAGGTTCTCATCCAGAAGAATATTAAAATAATTGGTACAAAAGTAACAATCATTGGTTTGAATTGTTCAGTCATCATTTGAGACTGATCCTTCATCATGTCCGCCTGTTTGGCCTGAAGTTCCGCCATTTTTTTACCGTCACCTCTTTTTTGAGCATCTCTAAGTTCTTTATTAAAATCTTGCATGGCCTTTTGTCTTTCATTTAATGCATCTTGATCAACTAAATACTTATTGGCAATAGTTGTGATTAAAGAAACAATAAACGCAATAATCAAAACAGTTAAAGCAGGATTACTAGGATTTGGATCTAATGCAAGAATTGGATTGAAAATCGCATTCAATGCTTCGTTTATGATTCCTATTGGATCCGCCATAATTATACCCCTATAAATTTAATACATCTACTAATTTTGCAACTGAAACATCCAATTGATTATCGTGATTGTTCAAAATTTTAACAGTAGCTCCAGTCAAAGTAGCGTAAGCCATTGAAGTAGCTCTGTTCATTTCTTGATGTAATTGAATTTCATTTGCTTTTTGTAAATCACGTTCACGAGTATCATCATTTAATCTTCTATAAATAATCTCATCAGGGTCAGCTTCAATCAAAATAAAAAGATCAGGTTGTAATTCTTCTAAAACCCATATTGGAAGCCCAGGAAGGAATCCTGCAGGAGTGTTAATAGTACAGTGGGTATCCACTATAATATTATCATTTTCAGATCTTGCCTTGATTTCTTTAGCCGCTTTAGCCTGAATATCTTTTTGTGTTTCAGCCGGTAATTTTCTTAAAGCATCTCTATCTTCTACGAGACCATCTTTAATAGCAATTTCGGTCATTATGTCTCCATAGTTTAAATGTACATAATCAACTTCATCAAGTGCCCTACCAAGTAAAGTTGTACTTCCAGAACCTGGAATACCTGTTAATACTACCAATTTCAATTTAATCCCACCTTTTTTTTAAAAAAGATAAAAAATTAGGAGATTTAATCTCCTAAGAATTTTCTAAGAAGTGGATTTGAGGACATAAGTTGTTCCTCTGCCATTTCTTCATAAAGTTTATGAATAATACCTACAGTAAGTAATACACCAGTACCTCCACCTAAAGCACCGGTTAAATCTGCAAGGAAAGCAATAAGACCTACATATACACCACTTATAATGGTAAGTGCAGGAATATATTTTTTCAAAATTTTATATAATTGACGTTTACTACTTCTGAAACCTGGAATTTGTATACCAGAATTATAAAGTTGTTCTGAAATCTTTTTAGCATTTAATCCACTGATCTCTACCCATAAATATGAGAATAGCATACAACATCCAATAAAGAATACTGCATATACCAAAACATGCATCGGCTCAGTGATAAAAGATGATAACTTAGGTGTTGACAACAACCATGCTATACCATCAACTGCTTTACCTTTTTCAATATGACCTAAAATAGGAACTCCCGCTGATTGGAAAATATTTGCAAAAAGGGTTACGTTTACAAGCAATGCACTGGTTAAAATAACCGGCATGTTACTGGAGTATACAAATTTTAACGGATATTTACCAACAGAACCTCTGATTCTTCCATGCCCTTTTACACTACCATGAGAAATAGGAATTTCCACTCTCATAGATTCACCATACAATACAACTAAAAATACAATAATAGTTGCAATCAATGGTATTAAAATGGCTAAGTCAGGAGTACCTGCAATGATTTGCTGGATGAATTTAGGAATAATACCTGCAAATAATCCATCAGTACCCTGCAGTATACTAAAACTACCAACTACAATAGCTTGACATACACCTGCAGCAATGAATAAACCAATACCACTACCGAATCCCCATTTAGAAACAATTTCATCAAGATAAATAATTACTAAAGCACCAATTACAAGTTGTAAAATTAAAATTCCAGTATATGAACCATCAATAGGTACTAAATTACCAGTTAATACCAAAACAGACGCTTCAAATAAAGTAAACACAATAGATAATACTTTTTGAGTAGCCTGAAAATGAGATTTATCTTTATGAGAAGACAAATCTAAATCCAAAAGATTAGAACCTACTAACAATTGCAATACAATTGAAGCAGTAACAATAGGACCAATTCCCAAAGTAAGAATTGAACCAAAACTTCCCGCCATAACTGCTCTTAACTGAGCAAATTGATCTATAGCTCCAGGAGCTAAACCATATAATGGAATTAAAGTTAAAAAATAATATAATACCAAAACAAGAGCGGTCCATTTAAGTTTTTCATTGAACTCTTCTCTGTGAACAGGAGATTTGACTTCCGGAATAAACTTAAATATTGGCTCTAATACTTCTAGTGATGACATTTTCTTCCCCGATAAATAATTTTAAGAAGCTATAATTCTATAGCTTCTCCCCCTAATTCTTCAATTTTTTCAATTGCACTAGCGGAAAATTGAGGTGCTGAAATTTTAAAAGTTTTAGTAATATTACCTTTTGCTAAAACTTTATTATAACCTAATTCAGTTACATCAATGACAATAGCATCCCCATCTTTAGAGGCTTTTCCGTTTGCAATCAAATTTTCTGCTTGTTCTTCTAAATAAATTAAATTAACTGCATTAATTTTTTTAATCATTTTTTGAGGTCTTTTGAAACCATGTTTACCAAAGTGGTCTGGGTCGTGGATTACAGTCCAGGTCCAGTGCTGTTTACCCATACCTGCTTTACCTTTTCCACCTTTGTTACCTGCACCTCTACGCTTTTTGGTACAGCCTCCACCATTGGATCTAGAACCTCTTTGTTTGTTAATTTTACGTTTTGTTCTAATCATAATATACACCTGAATCTAAAGCATTCTTTTTGCGAGATTATTAATTTCTTCTCCCCTGTAACCTAAAGATCCACCTTCATTTACAGATAAACGAATGTCTTCGT
>NZ_CAJOKH010000088.1 GCF_905235195.1 uncultured Methanobrevibacter sp.
AATGGAATTTAGGCAATAAAAAAAATTATTAAAATGATATTAACATTTAATAATTAAAACATTTTTGATTGTTTTTATTTAACCCATATGAAATTAATAACTCATATCCTTATAATGAAAAGTCTAGCATATTGTTTTTCATTCATGGTTAAATATTTTATAATGTGATTACTTTATTTGCTTCAATTTTATTTCCATTTTTGAAATAGCTTATAGTTATTTTTATAACCCAATTCTTACTAGTATCATTACTTGTCATGGTTACATCTTTTTTAATTCCTAAAGCTGCATTAGGGGCTAAATCTTTACCAGAAGTTGAGTGAACTTGGCAGTGTATATATTTTTTTACTGAAAAATTAAAGATTACATCATTTATTTGTGTATTTGTATTATTACTGACATAGAAAGATCCACTATATATATTATTATTTTGACTTAAACTTGAGAATATAGATATATCTTCATTTTTAAATACCTCATTAAGATTTTGAGGTGTATTATGTTGAGGTTGACTCCCAGAGGCCATAAAATCTAAATTCATACCTCTCTCATTTTGTTGTGGTACCGAACCTGTTCCATTTAAAATAGAATTTAGATCCATTAGTCCACCTTGGTTATTATTGCCTGTGCTTTGATTTGTATTTGATGTGCTCATATTTCCAAGAAGATTAAATATATCATTTCCTGAATTTCCTGTATTACTTGGGTTATTCATAGAAGATGCATTAGCTCCTCCAAAAATATCCCCAAATAAATCAATTCCTCCAGCATTGCTAGTGGCTACAGGTTGTTGTTGAGGTGGTTTTGTTTCACCACCTATTGGAATAGGCTCTGATTCCTTTTTTTCTTTTTTTTTTGATTTTTTTGTTTTTCCCCCACTTATTCCAGAAGAATCTCCAGTAACAGATGCTCCATTTATAAGATTTCTGTATCCTTTATCTGTTTCATATTCTTCTACTATTGTATCTTTATGTTCAATTGGTGGTTCTTCCCCTACATTATTATTATTATTTTCATTTTCTTCATTGTCAAATTTTGGGACAGGTACATTTGCAGTGATCTTTAATTGCATATCATCTTTAGCTATTTGGGTAAAAGTAATATATTCATTTGCTCTTTCTTGAACCTCTGGATAAAAACTTTTAGATTCATTTCTTAATATTTTTTTAAGTTTTTCATCAGATTCAGGACTCATTTTTCCAAGCATTTTAAAGCAAGTATTCATTAATAATTCTCTTAAACTTTCACTAGTATCAGAAGATTTATCTAAAGATATGATTAAATCAACAATCTGATCTTCTGTTATAGTAATTGTTTTTCCTTCTTCATCTGTTGTTGATACTCCTATAATTAATTTAAATAATTCTCCTAAAATAGTAATACCGACATGATATAAAGCCTCAACATCTGTATCCTCTAGCATATTTTGCATAGCTATGAAATATCTAAACATGGTGTATTGCTGAAGTTCTTTTGTATTTAATATTAAGTTAATAATTTTCCAGATTATTTCTTCATTAATAGAATCTTCGCATAAACATAACATTTTTAATAAAACGTCAATTTCCCATTTCAATGAAGGTGAATATTTTTCTAAAGAATAAAATATTTTTGACGTTAATTCTAATTTAAAATCGACATTACTTGTTGAATTGATAAAATCTAAAGTTTCAGTGACAATTTGTCTTATATTTTCTGTATTAACTATTAAATAAGTTAAATCTAAACTTCTTCTTTTAATTGCAATATCTGGATCTTTTAAAAATTCTAAAATTACATTTTTGTGTTTTTGGACAGTATCAATATCAATTTTAGCAATATCATTTAATGTATTTAAGGCTAAATACTTATAATTATTATCTTTATTGGCCAAAAATTGCCCAAGAATTGACCCACCTAATCCTTTTAGAGATTTACTGCTATCATAGCTGAAAATACATCTGACTAATTCATATAATACTGAATTACCAGTATTTTTTCTTGTAGTATCAGTGTTAGAAGGAATTGAATTTAAAAGAGCTTCTAATTCTTCATTTTCCTTTGATGAAGCACGCCCGAAAAATCCCAAAATTTCTAGAATTCTTACTTGTAGGAATGGATCAGTTATTCCGTTGACATCATATTCTGGCGCATAGCTTGTTGAAATTAGATTTTTTAAATATTTAATCATAGGAGATAAATATTTTTTATATTTTTTAACAGTTTTTGGTTCGGCTTTAAATACTTGTTCAACAAGAGCTAGGCCACTCAAGAGTACTCCGTGATTTTTATCTTCAAAAATAGTTCCTAAATTATTTTCTATTGTTTCAATTAATTCTGGACAACTTCGTACTACTTTAGACAAGGCTAAAGCTGCCTTCTTTTTAATATATGGATTAGTGCTGTTTAAGCATTTAATAATTTCAGGGCACATATCTCTACACATATCTGGAGTGCCTATTTCTCCTATAGTATTAAGTGCTGCGGCAACTATATATTTGTTGTTTGATGTTAAATCTTTTTTAATAACGTTTGAAGAAAGAAGGAGGATATCACTTTTTTCATCTAATAACATGCAAATACCTAAATAAGCCAGCCTTTTTTGAGTAAAATTTTGACTAGCTAATAATGATATACATGTCATATGGATAAACTCCGTTTGATATCCTAATAGAGACATAGCCATACATTTAGTCATAGATCTTACTGCTAATTTTTGTGCAGTATCCTTCTTTAAATTACGTATTTCTGCACTCTCCTTATTACAAAGGGACCTTTCTTCTTCTAATGTTTTACATGCTCTTATTCTTTTGATAAACTCTCGAAGTTTTAGCATTTTTATATGTATTTAAAAATTATTTTTTGTCTAGATATAGAATTAATTAATTTTAATTTTAATATTTTTTTTAAATATTTTTGAATTTAAATATAATTTTTTATTCATTTATATTAAGCTGTTATTTTATTTTTAAATATTATTTATTTAAATAAATAAAAGTTTTAATTTTATTTTGGGGATTGGGGATTGGGGATTGGGGATTGGGGATTGGGGATTGGG
>NZ_CAJOKH010000089.1 GCF_905235195.1 uncultured Methanobrevibacter sp.
TATAAAATTAAAAAACAATAATTTATTATTTAAAATAATTAAATTAAAAATATAAATTATTTTTATTAATTAATATCTAAATAATTATTTTTAATATTATTTACATCAAAAATTAAATATTATGGGTGGTGAATTAGACAAATTTGAAGAAAAAGGACCAATTCAATTAAATACAAAAAAGTTCAAAAGTGCATTCCAAAAAGTAATTTCAAATATAAAAACTGAACAGGCTAGAAAGAAAACAGTTGTACAAGGTAGGAGTTTAATAAGAAAAGACAAAATCAAAGTTCCTTCTAATTATCCTTCTTTAAACAAAGAGATAACCATGATGACTTTAATTCAAGAGAAAAATCCTGAAAAAATTGACTATGATTTAATAAATAATTGTATAAGTAAACATTATTTTATGCAGTCACTGAAAAATCATGAAAGAAATGAGATAATCGTTAATATGTCTTTATATAAAGTAAAACCACATGTTACATTATATTATCAGGGAGCTTTTGGTAATTATTGGTTTATTGTTCATAAAGGAGAATTAGAATATTTTGTTGATGGAGTTAAAAAAGCTACTTATAGAAAAGGAGATAACTTTGGCGAAATTGCACTTATGAATAATTGCCCAAGAAATGGTACAGTGAAGGCCATAACTGAATGTGAGTTATGGGCATTAGATAGAGAAGATTTTGAAAATATAAAAGAATATTTATATAAACTTAGCTTTAGAGAAAATATGCAATTTCTAAAATCCCTAAAGATTCCTTTAGGAGATGAAGTTAAATCGAATATGGCTAATTATTTAGTTAAAAATATTTATAAAGCTAGAGATTTTATCTATAAACAAGGAGATATATCTAGCTGCATATATTTAATTAAAGAAGGTGAAGTCAATTTTCTTGTGCATAATCAATTAGTTCGAACAAAAAAAAGATCGGAATATTTCGGACAAAACGGACTTTTTGAAGGACACAGAAGAGGAACAGATGCTATAGCAAAAACAAATTGCGTAATTTTTACCATATCTAACGACTTTTTCCAAAATCATTTTGGAGATGACTTTAAAGACCAATTATATTTCAGTTTATTAAAAATATCATTATTGCAATCACACAATTTTAAAACAATAAATGCCAGTATATTAAATAAAGCTTTTAAATTTTTCAAATTTAAATCAGTTAGAAAAGGTACTACCATCTACAGAAAAGGAACTGAAGTGCATAAGAAAATGTGCGTAATTCTAGAAGGTAATGTTATTGATAATAGAACAAATAGAGTTGTAGGAGAAACATATTCTATATTATTCGAGGATAATGTCGTAAATGAAAAGGAGTTGAAACTTCAAAATGATCTTGTAGCTAATTTAAATTGCATCATAGCAGAAGCTAATTACGATGACGTAAAAGCTGTTTTAGGAGGAGATATTAAAGTGGCAAAAGAAGTGTCACATGCATTGAATGCTATAGATAATATAAAATTATTTAGGAACTTAAATGCTGCAAAAAAAGAAATGATTCAAAAAAATTTAAAAGTTGAGAAATTCTCAAGTGGACAAAAAATTATATTACAAGGTAGTATAGGGGATAAATTATATATTGTTAAAAAAGGAAAAGTTGATTTCCTCTTTGATAATAAGTATATGAAATCACTATTTGAAGGGGATGATTTCGGGTCTAAATCTCTCATTCTAAGTGATAGAAAAAGCCTGTCAACAATAGTAGCAAATGGCCCTGTAGAATGTTATACCTTATCAGCTAATATATTCAATAGTATTTTAAATCCACAACTAAAAGACTACTTCATGAAGCAATATTATTTTAATGATTATTCAATTGAATTAGAAGATTTAGAAAATATTAAACTACTTGGAGAAGGTAGTTATGGATTTGTAAATTTAGTTCGTAGTAAAAAAAATAAACAACTATATGCTGCCAAAGCACTTGATTTAATTCAAATAAAAGAAGAAAACATTTTAACTAGAGTTGAAACAGAAAAAAACACTCTATTAAAAATGGACCATCCTTTTATTGCCAAAACTGTAAAATATATAAAAGGAGATATTTATCTTTATTATATCATGGAATATGTCAGAGGAAAAGAACTTTTTGATGTAATGCGTGATATTAATTTACTCAATAAAGCTCAAACCCAATTTTTTGGGGCTTCAATGTTGGAAGTATTAAATTATTTACATAGTCAAAAAATAATATATCGTGACCTGAAACCTGAAAATATAATGGTTTTAGAAAACGGTTATATAAAATTCTTTGATTTTGGAACAGTTAAATTAATAAGAGATAGATGTAAGACATTTATTGGCACCACATCATATATGGCCCCTGAAATATTCACTGGAAATGGATATTCTTTCCAGGTAGATTTGTGGGCTCTTGGTGTTGTTATGTATGAATTCGTTTGCGGATCAATTCCATTTGGTGAAGATATTGAAGAGCCTATGGAATTCTATAATGTAATGATAAAACAAAATTTGTCTTTTCCTTCATTTGTTAATGATCATTTGTTTAAGGATTTAATTCAGAAGCTATTAGTAAAAGATCCAAATAAAAGATTAAGTCAATATATGAAAATAAGAGAACATCCTTATTTTAAGGATTTTGACTGGGAAAAATTAATATCTTTGGATTTAAGGGCACCTTACACTTATAAATTAAATGATATAATTCCACTTAATAGTAATATGATGTATTTGGATTATTTGAAAAGTCTAGGAAATATACCATTATATAAAAGAAAGCAGAGCGTGAGACAAAAAAAATTTAATAAATGGTTCAAAAACTTTTAAATTTAAAAAGATAAGAATTATATTCTTGATTAATTATGTGATTTAAAACCAACAAATATGCTATTCTATTAAAGTTCATTCTTTCTCCATTATTATTTATTAAATATTAATTATTAATTATTTTTTAATTTGAGTAATTTAAATTAAATTAATTAAAAAAAAAATTAATTTGTATAATTAAAATAATTAAAATATTTATTTTGAATAAAT
>NZ_CAJOKH010000090.1 GCF_905235195.1 uncultured Methanobrevibacter sp.
AAATTGTATTTTTACAAACAATTATAAATGAATATGATAAATATAAAAAATAAGAGATTTCAGCCCGAATTTTATTCAGAAGATTTCAGGCCCCTAAATTTTATAATTTTTTCACTACATCTCTATTGATATCTTCTTGAGTTACTAAAACAAGATTTTTTACTTTAGCATATGCAATTAAAGTTTAATCTAATTCTTTAAACACTTATTTTACGAAACAAATTATTAGATTTTAGTGTACTTGGCAATCATAGGACAAAGCAGAGACTACAGTACACATATAATTCTAAAACAGATTTAATAACAACTCCAATATCAACAGATACAAGTTTTGATGATTTGTTAAACATTTTAAAAAAGAAATCTAAAGTAATAGATTTTAATATGGATGATTATATTAGTACAGATAATTTTACAGATAATTTAAAACAATTAGAAAATAAAATAGTTAAAACTAATTATGATAAACAATTATTAAGACAAAAGAAGGTAATGCAGAATAGGAAATATAAAAATAATTCCACAAATAAGGATATGGTAACCATTATGGAGTAGAAACCATTAAAGACTATGGTAACAGAGTAACTTGTTTATGTCCCTTCCATTTTGATAATAAATCAAGTGTAGTAGTCTTTAAAGAATCAAATATCTTTAATTGTAGTGCGTGCAATATCAAATATAATTATTATGATTTCATTAAAGAAATAGAAGGAATATCAGACACAAAAAAGATAATGGAAATAGCTAATAACATCTAATCTATTAATAGATAACATTTTTTAAATAATTATTTCCTGAAAAAATCGACAGATAAGATAAATAAAATGGGGGGGGGGGCATTTTGTTTGTTTTTTATTTCTGTTGGTTTTTTTTATAGTGTTTTGATATATTTTTTTTATTCAGATATTAGCATTATAGGGTTAGGGGGTATGTTTTTGTTTAGTGTTGTTTTGTGGTGGGTTTATATATTTCGTATTACCATAATTGATAAGTTACTAATTTTTTTTATAAAGGGACATCCTGTTTAAGAATTAAATTTCTAAGAAAACACAGAATATATATGAGGGTTGAATTACTAACATTGGGGCTTTATGATTGTTTATTTTCCTCTGAGGGGGCTTTTTATGGGGTAATATTTATTAGTTATAATATACCATTATAATAATATGGAGGTTTTTTTTTAGACATGAATAATAAAAATAAATATTTTTTAGTTTTCATGTTTCTTGTTTGTATTTTAAGTATTTCTGCTATAAGTGCAACAGAAAATACAAGTAAAGAAGTAACTAATACTAATACTAAAGAATATAGTGCTTTAGAAACAACTACTCATCAATATGATGATGTTTCAAATAGTAATGATGATGTTGAACTTAAAAAAGAAGAAATAATAATGTTAATGGTGATAGGCAAGGTAAGTCTGTAAACGATGAAACCACTGCAGAAAATGAAGAACCATTATCTTTCAACGACTTAAATACAACTATTAATGGTAATATTAATTCTACAATCTATTTATCCAATAATTACAAATATGATGCAGATGTAGACTCTAATTTCAAAGATGGAATTTATATTAACAGAAATTTAACAATCTATGGTAATGGAGTAACAATTAATGGAAGTTACTTGGCAGGAATCTTTAGTGTAATTGATTCAAATTACAATGTTAGATTTTATAATATAAATTTCATAAACGGTAAAGCAGACTTTGGTGGAGCAATCTTTGGTGGGGGTAGTGCATATAACTGTACATTCACCGGAAACAAAGTAGACTATATTGGTGGAGCAATGTATTATGGAAATGCATATAACTGTACATTCACCGGAAACCAAGCAATCAATTATGGTGGAGCAATGGCTTATGGTAGTGCATATAATTGTACATTCACCGGAAACAAAGCAGGCAAAGATGGTGGAGCAATGTATGAGAGAACTGCTAGTTTATGCAGATTTAATACAAATTCAGATACAACTGATGGTACAGAGATTATTCCTGCTATTATAAATGTAATAAATTACACTTCACCTTATCAATCAGGTGAAAGATTAAAATTCAACTTAACAGTAAATGGTACATTGTATGATAGATTTAATACTACCATTAAAATATACAAAGATGGTTCATTAGTTAAAACTGTTTATGCTTTAAGTGGTGAAGGATGGATTGTAGATTTAGAACCTGGTACATATACTGCTGTTTTAAGTCTCACAGATTATCCAAAAGAAAACTCAACAAATGCAAGTATTATTGTTTCAAAAAATAAAGTTGTAAGTAAAATTATTGCAAATCCTGTAACAACTACTTATAATATAGATAAATATTTAGTGATTACATTAAAAGATGAAAAGAATAATCCTATAACTAGAGAAGTATTAACTGTAAAAATATTAGGCAGTACTAAAAACTATAGGACTGATAGTAATGGTCAAGTTAAAATTAAAGTTCCAACTTCTAGTCCTAAAACATATACTGCAAGGATTAAATATGCAGGATCAGATAAATATAAGGCTTCATCAGCATTAGGAAAAATTACAGTTAAAAAAGCTACTCCAAAGATAACTGCAAAACCAGCAAGCTATAAACTTAAAGTAAAAACCAAAAAAATACACTGTAAGCTTAATGAACCAAAACAAAATAGTAAAAAACAAAAAAGTAACAATAAAAATCAACGGTAAAACATATACAACTAAAACTAAT
>NZ_CAJOKH010000091.1 GCF_905235195.1 uncultured Methanobrevibacter sp.
TAATGCATTTCAATTTGCAATTACATTATGTCATTACCGTATAGAAAATATGGAAAACACTTTGGGTAAAAATTTAATCAAAAAAACAATAAACAATAAAAATCTATCAGATGAAGAAATAAAAAAATATCTATCTTTTAAATCATTAAGTAAAATGGATTTAATCGATAAAATAAACAATGAACTATATAATAACAATTCACAACAAATATCAATAGAAAAAATTCAAAAAATCTAATAGAAATATTTAAAGAAAAATACTATGAAATAGTTGATTCAGTCTCATTTTACACAAAATGGGTGGATGAATATTTCAGTATAAACATTTGGTAATACACTATAAAATAAAAAAATTCATTTGATTTAGTGTAATGAGGTCTTTCGATAGGTACTTCACGAATTTTTTTGGTTTTTATTTTGTAAATAACTGTTTAAAGATTTAAATTAAAACGTAAATAAACACCGGTCATGAAACTCCAGATAATCAATGTATAAACGGATAATCTTTCGAATATAGGTCTATACATATAACTTGTATTGAAAAATAGAAGTCCATAACCAATTAATCCAATTATTCCCAAAACTAAAGTGATCTCCTGATAGGATTTAAATCTATCCATAGATTTTGAAATGATTAGTAGCAGTATATTACCTCCTAAAATAGCCATATTTGCACCTAAGACATGATAATGAGATGTTAATGGACTTTTAGAATGTATTAAACCGACAATTATAAATCCAAGACCACATGTAATTGTGAAAATATAATAAATAATTTTGTTTTTAATGATATAATCCTTGAATTTATAGAAGCTAGAAAAAAGTATAATTAAACCAAGTAGAATAAATGCTGAATTCATCAAGAAAAAATATGGGGAGTTTAAATTCGGAATTCCCAAAGTTGAAATGGTGTATTTGAGATAAGTATTGGCTAATGTGTCATTAAATGTAAATGCACAAATAGCCTCAGCAATTATATACCATAAACTTCCTATAATCAATATTATGCCTGTGATTTTAGATTTCATATTTTTCACTTATTAATTATTTAATAATTAAACAAGATTTTAAATTTATTGTTTCGTGCAATAATAGTTTAAAGAATAAATTAAGCTCTAAGATAAACAATATTTCTTTGAGAAAATTATTTTTAAAAAATCTATATATGTTTATCTTCATTCGTCAATTTAATCTCTTCATTATAAATTTTAGAATATAATTCCTCATCAACAACAATCCATTCAAAACCTAAATCTTCAATTCTTTTCTTCAATAAAGGGAGATATTTAGCAGAATATTGTGTCTGCCCATAATCATGATGATTTATATATTGCCAATAAAAACCTCTTGCGCCCTCCTTATCATATGCTTATAAACATATTTAACACCTGAACTCTTATTAGACCAAATATTAGAATCATCATAATCACCATTCAACTCTTTATTAAGTTTATAAGCATCAATAGCATTCTTATTATTAGTAATAACCCACTCCAAATCTTTATCTAAAACCATTTTTCTCAATCTAACAAGACTACGAGAGGATAAAAATTTCATCCTATCACCCTCAAAATAAGCATATCTCCATATATAACCAGTCTTTGAAATCTGTGATTTACATAAACTCACATTAAAAATTCCCCACTTAATAGAAAACTTATCATCATCATTTTTCCATAAATTCATCACCTTCAATCTATAAAAATTTTATTAACCTTGTTCTAAAACAAACCCTAGTTTCCTAAAAGAAGTGTTTAAAAAATTAAATCAACCCTGTTCCTTTTTAATATCAATATTAATAGCTTACATAGAATTATGAAAGTTTATAGATTTTTTTGTGGTTTGGATATTTTCTAAATTAAGATCTTGAATATTATTTGTATTAACTACTTCATTCAGGTCTTTTGTTGGAGTTATTCTGAAATGCTTAAAAGAAATATAATTGAAATTAGTATTAATATACTAAAATATATTTATTGTTTTCCATACATTTCACCCTTATTCTTAATTAAGTAATTATTATTTTACTTCTTTCTTTCAAATATAATTTAACTTATATTATTAAGATTTTATATCATTTTATCATCATATATTCCTTTCATAAGTAAACATTTTATAAATTAGTAAATATATATCTTATACAAATTAATTTTTAACAAACTTCAAACCATGAAGAAACTTATACTCACCAACTCCAATTTTAGCCAACTCATCAAACAACTCGTCACTATGCAAACTTTCAACCTTGTTTATAAACTTAACCTCACCATTACTAACAATATTTAAAAGCTTATCATCATAATTAACCTCAACTAACAAATCCGAACCTTCACCACAAACGATAAACAAATCTGAACCATCAAATAAAGCATCCTTAAATAAATTCAAATCAGTATAATCATCAAACACCTTATCCACACTATCGCAATGAAATTTCCGGCACTTTCAAAAACTTAAGTGATTTTAATTTTTAAAAAATATTTCAATATAATTTTTTTCTCTATTAATTTGCCGTTATTTTTAATTTAAAAGTATGTAAACTTAATATATAAGGTGAAGCTAATATATTAATATGAAAAAAAACAAATATAAAAGCTTCAAATAGTATTATGTCTGATAAACAATTTAAACTTTCCGATTTGATTCTGGAGTTTTCTAAATTCCGTACGATTGAGGATAAAA
>NZ_CAJOKH010000092.1 GCF_905235195.1 uncultured Methanobrevibacter sp.
GAATAATATAAATATTTTAAAATTTATTAATTTAAATTATACTTATTAATAATGAATTTTATTTATTTTTCTAAACTACTTTTAATTTAGAAAAATTTAATAAAAAAAAAATCATAATTATATTAGGATTTTTTTAGTTTATTAATGGAAGAAAAAAATAAAGATAAGGAGCTTTTAGATGAGCCACATATGTCAGAAAAGGAAATAACAAAATCCAGGTTTAAATATTTTTTCTGCTTAGTCGGTATTCTATCTATTCTAGTTTTTATCAGTATAATCCTTTTAATAGTTTTAGATAAGGACTTACCTCCTCAACAATTAAGAAACACTAATAATTGGAATGATTCTTATATAAAAGCAGAGAAATTTGTTTCAAAATTAAATAGAACAGAAAAAGTAGGACTTCTATATGGTACCGAAAATATGAGATTTTTATTTATTAATGATACTGAAGAAAAAAAAGGGCTTTGTGTAGGAGAAATTGGTGCATTTAAAAATGACAAAGTTAATTTTAAAGGAATGTGCCTTCAGGATGGCCCTGCTGGAGTTAGATTTGCAAATGGCACTAGTATATCTTGGCAAGCCAATATCAATCTTGCATGTACATTCAATAAATCTTTATTATACGAGGTTGGTTTTACACAAGGACAAGAAAATAAAGAAAAAGGAATAAATACATATTTATCTCCTTGTGTAAATATAATGAGAACACCTCAAGCTGGTAGAGTGTGGGAAGCCTTTGGAGAAGATCCTTTTTATTCGGGTGTTTGCGCATCTGAAATGATAAAAGGAATACAAGATGCAGGTGTTATTGCCACTATAAAGCACTTTGTAGGAAATGATCAAGAAACTTATAGGCATTCAAGCTCTTCAAACATAGATATGGCTCCTCTTATGGACATTTATGTAGAACCTTTCTATAGGCCTATCCATGAGGCTCAAGTTGGAGCTGTTATGTCAGCATATAATGCAGTAAATAATACCTATGCTAGTGAAAATAAAAAATTATTAACTGATATTCTGAGAGGAATTTTAGGTTTCAGAGGATTTGTTATGTCAGATTGGTGGGCAATTTATAATAATCATAGTGACAATTTTAATTCAGGATTAGATATGAATATGCCTGGTGGAGAGCAATTTAACCGTGAAGGTCAATATTATGGAAAAAATAAAAGCCATTGGTATTTGTTGGAAAAATACGTAGATGAAGGAAAAGTAAATGAAACAAGAATTAATGAATCAGCCACAAGAATTATTGCAACTATGTATCAAATGAACCAAATGGAAAATTATCCAGAAACTAACTTATATAAAGAAACAAAAACAGAGGAAAGAAAAAGATTACAAAGAAGAGCTGCCGCTGAATCACAGGTTTTATTAAAAAATGAAAATAATATTCTTCCCCTTAAAAACGTTAAAAAGATTGCAGTAATAGGAAATGATGCTCAATATAGAGATTGCAAAGGAGATGATGATCTTCAATGCCAAAATGAAACTAATAAAGTACAAAACGGGCATATTCCTTTAGGCTATGGCTCAGGAACAACTTCATTCAACTATACAATTTCACCTTTAGAAGGTATAAAAGAATTTGCTGAAAATAATAAAATAGAGATCGTTTCTTCAACTAACTTGATATATCATGATGAATATATTAATAAGAAATTAGTGCATGTAAGTGCTTTTGAAGATTACGATATGGGTGTAGAAGTTGCCAGCGAAAAAGGAGTTGATGTTGCTATAATTTTTGCTAAAGCTGATTCTGGAGAAGAATATGGAGTAGTTGAAAATTCAATCGGAGATAGATTAGATTTAGATTTATGGCATGGAGCTAATGTATTGATTGAAAATGTTGCTAAAGTAAATCCAAATATAATAGTTGTTATTAATGCCCCAGCCGTAGTTAATATGCCTTGGTTAGAAAAAGTAAAAGCTGTCATATTCTCAGGATTTCCAGGTTCAGAATCTGGTCATGCTATTGCAGATATTTTATTTGGAGAAGTTAATCCAAGTGGCCATTTACCGTTCGTATGGGGATTACTTGAAGATTATCCTACAAAAATTGAGCATTTGACCAATTATTCTGAAACGAAGAATGGAAAATCATTTAAAGATGTATATAGATATGATGGTATTGATAGTGCAGGGTTAATTGATAATGAGCCTGGACATGATAAAGAGCAATATAATTATACTGAAGGATTATATGTTGGGCAAAGATGGTTTAATAAAAAGAATATAAAACCAACTTTTCCTTTTGGTTTTGGATTAACTTATACAACTTTTGAATATAATAATTATCATGTTACTATTAACAAAGAAGGATTAACTGCAAAATTTACTGTGAAAAATATAGGAGAAGTTCCTGGAAGTGCTGTTCCGATGTTATTCTTGACTTTCCCCGATAGTATAGGCGATTATCCTAAATATATATTTAAAGGGTTTGAAAAAATTGAGATTAAGCAAGGCGAAACTAAAGATGTTACGATAAAAGCAGATGATCATGCTTTATCATATTTTAGTGTGACAGAAAATAAATATGTTAGAATTAAAGAAGGTAAAATTAAAGTTTATATTGGAGAAAATGGTGATCCTAATCAAGCCAAGCTTTTTGCTGAAATCGATTGTAAATTTAAAAATTAATATATATTAAATGAGATAATATTTAAATTTTA
>NZ_CAJOKH010000093.1 GCF_905235195.1 uncultured Methanobrevibacter sp.
AATTAATAATTAATATTATATTATTTATTAATTATTTAAAAAATTAATCCAAAAATTAATTAACCAGAAATTAATGACAAAAATATTTAATTGAATTTAAAATATTTAAAATAATACAATTTTAATAAGAACATTTTTTTATCCTTAATCATATAAATAAAAGCATATATTGTGTTTTTTGTAAAATTCTCCTAATTAAAACAAACAATAAATTAATTATAAATAATAATGCAATATTTTGATTTTTATTGCAAGATATTTATATAAACAGTATTTATTAATAATTTTTATATAAAAAATGAAAGAGTCAGAAAATAAAGAAAATACAAATGAAGAGCCTTTGATTGATAAGGATACAAACCAAGAAAAAATAGATGATATTGATACTAAAAAAGATGAAGAAAAACCAGTTGATCAATTGGAAGTCGGAAAGCAAGAAGAAGAATCTGAAGAAGATTCTAATAAACTTTTGCAAGATAAACTTTTATCAAAAAAATATTCCAAAGACGATGCACCAGAAGTAAAAGAAGATGAAGGAATTACATGTCCTGCAGCTGAAAGATATACCTATGACCCATATTTAGAATCAAATATCTTTAATAGATTTATCTTTTATTGGGCTTTCTCAATTTTAAGAATGGCAAAAAAATATAGATTGAAGGTAACAGATTTAGGTACCCCTGCTCCTAGTAATAATGCTAGAATTTTTTCAAAAAATTTGCATCGAATATGGGATGATCTTGGCTATAAAAATTATCAAAATTATGCATTATTTAGAACCGTCGTTAGATCTAATGCTTGTCCTTTAGCTTTGGTAATGCTTTTAAGTGGTATGCAGGCTGGTTTAGATTATTTTTCTGTTATTATAACTAAGCAATTTATAGATTATTTTAATACAACTGATACGAAAAATGATTCCTCTTTTACAATAGATGCTCCCCTCTGGGTTTTAGGTTGTATGTTCTTGGGGACTCAAATTATTATTGCCTTTTTAGGCCTGCACACCCAAATGATACAAAGCAATTTTGGTAACAGAGCCGGTTATGAATTAAATACCTTTATATATAATAAAATATTAAATTATGCACCTTCTGGATTTACTCAAAGAGCTAATCATGGAGAGATTATTAATTTTGTTCAAATTGATTCAATGCGTTTATCATTTTTAGTTGCAATTGCACCAAATGCTTTTGTTGCTCCACTTATGATTATTGCTTATATCTATTTATTATTTGATTTCTTTGGTCTAACTTTTCTTTCCGGTTTAACCATTCTTTTAACTTTTATGGTTATGAATTATTTTATTGCTAAAGCTTTCAGAAGAAGGCAAAAAAGAATGATGGGAAAAAAAGATATATGTATGAAAGTAACAACTGAAACTTTAGAAAATATAAAAATATTAAAATTATATAATTGGGAAAATGAATTTAAAAGAAAAATTTTAGAATCAAGAAGTGTAGAAATGGATTATACTGCAAAAAGATATGTTATGACTAATTTAAACCAAGCTGTTAATTGGCTTTGCCCTACTTTAGTTTCAATTGTGACTATAGGTGTCTATCAACTATTTCATGATACTTTTAATATTAGTACTATGTTAATAGGCTTGTCCATATTTAGCAAACTTCAAAATCCAGTGAGAATGTTACCTGGTGTAATTAACAATATTTTGGAAACAACTGTCTCACTGAAAAGAATTGAAGACTTCTTAAAACAACCAGATATAAATAGAAGCGTAATTCATAAAGGACCTTATGATGAAAGCGGAGAATATGCAATTAAAATTAGTGGAGGAAACTTTTCATGGGGTGTAAAACAAAAAAAAAAACAATCAAGATGGTTTGTTCCAGGCAAAAAAGGTAAAAAAGGTCCACCTGGTGGCGGTCCCTTTGGAGGATTTCCTGGATCATCAGAAGGAGGAGAAGGATTTCCCCCAAGACCAGGGTTCAAGCCTAAGGGAAAAGAAGGTGGAGACATAAAAAATGAAATAATCACAAATTCAGATAGTCAAAGATCTACTGTAAGAATGGGAGACCCAAATGAAAAAGACCCAGAAAAAATAGACCCAAATAATCAAGGAAATGAAGAAGGAAAAGAAATAGAAAGAGACGGATGCAAAATACAAGTGCCTATTCCTAAAGGAGTTGACTACGATTTAACCTTAAAAAATATCAATTTAGAAGTAAAGCCTGGAGAATTAGTTGCAATTGTGGGTGAAGTAGGCTGCGGTAAATCTTCTTTATTACAAGCTCTAATCAATGAGTTAATATTATTAAATCCAAAAGAATGTGATGGAGTTCATATTAACGGTAAAGTTGGGTATGCTGCTCAAATACCTTGGATTCAAAATGATACAATTCGTAATAATATACTATTCTCTAAACCCTTCGATGAAGAAAAATATAATAATGTCTTAAAATTATGCCAATTAAACGAAGATTTGGAAACATTTGAAGGAAAGGATTTAACTGAAATAGGAGAAAAAGGAGTTAATTTATCTGGAGGGCAAAAAGTAAGAGTTTCCTTAGCTCGTATGATATACAATGAGCCAGATATATATTTATTCGATGATCCAATATCAGCTCTTGATGCAAATGTAGGTAAAAAAATAATGAAATATTGTATAGTAAATCATCTCAAAGGAAAAACAGTAGTTGTAACTCATGCTTTGAGCTATTTAAAATATATGGATAGAATAATTTATATGAAATCTGGTAGAATTGAATGGACTGGAACATATCAAGAAGTCCAAGAACAACCATTTTATTCTGAATTGGCTAAAACTATTGGATTTTCAAAAGCAAAAAGTGGAGACGTAAATGAATCCTCATTAGATAACAAAGATGATAAAATAATTAAAAAAAAAGAAGATGAAAAAATTGTTAAATTAGTCACAGAAGAAGAACAAAGTAGAGGAGGAATAAAATATACAGTTTATTTGGACTATTTTAGATATATGGGAGGTATTTGTTATATTATAACTGTTGTAATTATAATGGGCTTATGGCAAGCAAATAAGGGAGGCAGTGATTTATGGTTAGCTTACTGGTCTCAAGAAAAAAATCAGAATAAAAGTAAAGAGGAGCCAAAATATAAATGGATTTTCTTTAGTATATTTTCAGGCTTAGGTCTTTTATCTGTTTTCTTTATGTTCTTAAGAATTATTATGCTAACTAGGGGTGTTATAAGATTAGGAAGGACAGTTCATAGAGATATGGTGGAAAGGCTTATCAAAGCTCCAATAAATCTTTTCCATGAAACTGTCCCTAGAGGTCAAATATATAACAGGTTATCAAAAGATTTAGATCATATGAATTTCAGTATGTGGTCTTTAGGTGATTTATTGACTTCTTTACTCAGTGTTATAGGTTCTTTTGTTTTATGTGGTATTTATGACAAATATTCTTTATTATATATGCCTGTAGTATTTATTGTAGGATATTATGTTACTAAATTTTTCCTTAGTGGTTCGAGACCTTTAACAAGAATTGCATCTATTTCACGTTCTCCAATATTAAATGTTATAAGTGAAACTTTACCAGGGAATCCTACCATAAGAGCTTTTGAAGAAGAAAATTTTTATAAAGAAAAATATTTTGATAAAATTAATAATTCATTGAATATTAATTTAATAACAAGAGGTGCAAATATTTGGTTCCAAGAACAATTTAAATTTGTTTCTATAATATATTTGACTTATTTAGTCCTAAGAACTATATTGAATGAAGAAAATGTCACTGCTCAAAGTTGCTCAATAGTATTTACTTATAGTGTATTATTACAAGAGTATTTAGGTAGTATTTTTAACAGATGTGCATTTTTGGAAAACGATATGGTATCCATGGAAAGATGCTGCAAATATATGCATATAGTCCAAGAAGAGCCTAGTTATATTCCAGAAGTTGATGATAAATTAAGAGAAGAGCATTGGCCACAAAATGGTGAAATAGAATTTAAAGATTTTAGTGTAAGATATCGTCCTGGAACGGAAATTGTCCTAAAAAAAATAAATTTCCATATACAACCAGGTGAAAAAGTGGGTATTTGTGGTAGAACCGGGAGTGGAAAAAGTACTATTTGTTTATGCTTGTTTAGAATTTTAGAAGCAACAGAAGGACAAATATTTATTGATAATACAGATATATCTACGATTGGTCTAGATCTATTGAGAAGTAATCTTACTATTATACCACAAGATCCTTGTTTGATGGAAGGTACTTTAAAATATAATATTGATCCATTTAATCAATCTAAAAATGAGGAAATAATTCAAATATTAAAAGATATTGGATTCGATTATACTGAGCCTGATGATAAAATAATGGATAAAATGATAGAAGCTGGAGGTTCTAATTTATCCGTTGGTCAAAAGCAATTAGTTTGTATAGCTAGAGCCTTGCTTAGAAAAAGTAAAATTGTTGTTATGGATGAAGCTACTGCTAATATTGATATGAATACTGAACAAATAATACAAAAAGCTTTAAATTTAGTCCTTGAAAATTCCACTGTAATCACTGTAGCTCATAGAATTAAAACTATTATTAACTATGATAAAATTCTTGTTTTAGATGCAGGAGAAGTCAAGGAATTTGACTCTCCTTCAAATTTAATAAAAGATGAAAATTCTTTATTCCATGAATTATATACTAAATCAACCTTGTAAAGGAATAAAGGAATAAATCATAAAATTTATATATTCTTAGATTAAGGTATTATATTAATAATAACTAAAAATAATAAATTAAAAAAATAATTATTCAATAATTATTTTTAATTATTTTAATTAATTAATAAGGTAAAAATTAATAATTATTTTTTAATTTTTTTTTTATTTGTTTAAAATATTTATTAATTTAAATAATAAAC
>NZ_CAJOKH010000094.1 GCF_905235195.1 uncultured Methanobrevibacter sp.
AGCTCTTTTTAATGATTCTACCTCTTTTGGTGTTGACGGAGAATTTAATTTTTCAATGAATCTTTTTGCATCGATACCATCTAATGTTGGTGTAGCATTTACTTTACTTGCCATGATTTACATCCTCCATATTTTAACTATTATATTAAATAGTATATTGCACTTTATTTAAATATATTGTGCTAGTTTAATTTTTCACAGATATCCCTATACATAGGAATATTCCTTCTATTTTTCTTATTTACAGATTCCAATTCTACAAATTGATTGTGATTATAGAAGTTTACAGTTTTGGTGTTATTATATGCATCAACTGAAACAAATCTAATACCAATTTCATTTCCTAAATTTCTGCAAAACCCAACAACCCAATCTATCATTAAACTTCCAATATGCTGGTTTTGAAATTCCTTAGACACCGCCAACCTACCAATTTTAATTGCAGGATATTGAGGATATTGGATTAAGTTTTTCATTAATTTTAATTGAATCTGCAGATAATGAAAAAAATCCAACAACATCCTCCTCATAGATACATAAAAATATTGTGCAAAGATTATTCTTAATATTTTCAACGGAATCTTTTAATAGGAATTCATTTAAATCTTCGTCACCACAATCAAAATCAATTGTTTTTAACTGTTCTAAGTTAGTTTTAACAATTTTTAAGTTATCTATATTGGAAATTTTCATGTATAATATATTAGATAAAATAATATTTAAAGATACTTATGAAACAAATATTTCACATTATATTTCAACACCACTATCAGTCAGAATCCTTTCACCTACAGGCTGTTCCTCCTCAAAGTTACTTAAATAGTTCTTATAGATTTCATCACCCTCAGCTGAAAGTTCCATAATGTACCTTAACACATCATCTCTTGAATAGCTGAAGTAAACATCCAAAGTTTCGCTGATGCCCATTAACTCCAGCTGCATATTCAATAGATGGTTGCAATACTTTAACACCCATTTCTGGTTATTAGCCACATTAACAATAAATCCTGTTATGGCTGAATCGTTAATGTATTCAGCAACGTTCTGATTGGACTTTTCATTACCTGCCTGAGACTGGGGAGTTACAAAAGTTCTTAAGATATTGTTCCTGAAGATTTCTGTTTGTCTGGTATAATCTGATTGGTAGTTGTTACCCCCGAGTATTTTACTTTCGATTCCTGGTGGTACAATAGCTACATTACTGTCTGCAGTTGTTCCGTAATCTGCATAAAGATTTTCTTTTGCAGTAGATGAAAGTTCCGTTACAATAGGTTGGCCGTTTGAATCAAGTGATGGTTTTACTTCAATGATATTATCCTTATTAATACGCTCCACTTGATTTCGTTCCAAATTACACTTGTGGTATATATCATCAAGGCAATTTAGGATAATGCTTTGAGCTTCACAGTAGATTTCATTGTACATGAAGTTAATGACTTCGTCAGGTTCATACTTTACAGTCAATGTTCCCTCCTCAACGCTGACATAGTTATCGAACTCTTCAGGTGATCCGTTTACAATATCCTTAGGCATCTCATGAAGGTATAGCTGAACTTCATTGTCATCGTTGAATTCTTTTTTAAGGCCGTAACCGTTAGCGCCGATTTCCAAAAAGATTGGTTTTATATATTTGCCTATTGACTTGTCCCAGCGTTGTACTGGTTTGATTAATCCTTCTCCGTCAACCATTCCTCCCTGAAGGATGTTTTTAGCAACCTGAGATATATCAATCTTCCTTGCCCATAAGATTAAAGTTAGTTTCTGCTCTTGAGATAATTTATTTTCCTTATCCACAAGAACAATATTAACATTAGCTTTATCAATTCTGTTTTTCAAAACACCTGCAGTATAACCATCAAGCTTAACAGCATAACGCGCATTAGCTATTGTTTTATTAATTACTGGTGGAAGTGCATCAACAAGATCAAGACCTGTATTTATTCCGTCAGTTCTAGGTTGTCTTTCATCTTCACCCCAATAGCTGCGTTTAGTGTTATACTGCTCAACACGATTATTCAATAATCTAGTTTTAATGAAAGATGTAATTCCCATAATTATCATTTCCAAATATGATTTATTATATTATTTATTATATTATTTATATAAATTAAATAATAAATTTTTTCTATAACTTTTTATTTGGAATAAGTTTGGAATAAGTTTGGGAGAGGTTTGGAATAAGTTTGGAAAATGATTTAAGTAGTAATTAAGATCAGATTAGTAATCATGGCTATTTTAGAAATTAAAGTTTTAAAAGAAAAAATTGAAAAAGTACCTGAAGATTTTGAAATAGAATTTACAAGTGGAAAAAATGTTTTCAAACTTGGCGATAAATTTTCGGTAGATATGTCTGAAAAGAAAATTACCTTTGAAAAATTTTGATTAATTTTTTTAGGTAACCTTATGAAATTCAGTTCGTTTGATAATATACGAACAAAAGTTAATTTTATTATTGATGGTGAAGATATAGTATTTTATAAATTGTCCACGGAAAAGTGGTAAGTAATCGAAAATCCGATTTCTTACTTTTAGTTACCAAATGTAATTTTAATTTCTTATAGTATATAAAGTTAGTTATTTTAGCATTATTGCAAACATCAAATCTAAAGAAAAATACACTATTTTTAATAAATCATTAAATTATTCGTTGATTTTATTAATGATGATTTTTAAAGCTTTAAAATTTAATTATATTTATTAATTATGCTTTAACTAGTTTTGATAATTTTTATTTTTGGCCAAGATCTGTTTTAAAAAAAAGTAGTTAGTATATGACTTTGAATTTGACACTTTGCAAGCATATGAATTTTCAAATCAATGCCGTCAGGTTAAGAAAATATATTCTTTCTTAAAATTCCTTTTATGCTTATTAAGTTATTAAATTATTATTAAATCTGATTTTAAGAGTTAACTCGATAATTGTTTAATTACATAATTTTTATTATTTTAATCTGATTTCATTAAATTTTAAATATATTTTATTTCAAAGAATTTAAA
>NZ_CAJOKH010000095.1 GCF_905235195.1 uncultured Methanobrevibacter sp.
TTTTTTTAATTTTCAATATCTTATTTTTTTAAAATTTTTAGGAAATATCTGTTAATTATTCTTAGATTAGAACTACTTTTTCAAACAATCTAATGAAATATATGATAATTAAAATAGTAGTTTCACTCATCTTTTAATATTTTAAAATAAGGAACATTTAATTAAAACAAACCTTTCGAAAAAAATATTATACATTGGTAGAAGGAGATAGATAGAAAATATAAAAAAAATAAAAAAATAAAATTAATTAAAAATTTTATTTTTTTCTGTAGTTTTGAATCAACTATTTTTTTAGTTATAAATAATATTTGATCCTAATTTAAGCATTTACTCTTACTGGACCATGTTTTGATTTATTACCACTAAATTTAGTTGAAGTAACTTTTTTAACACTATATAGTGCACCACCATAGGTAGCAGTGTTAGAAATAACTTTACATGAAGTCATAGATTTAATACTGTATGCAGCTCCTCCTTTACCTGCTGAATTAGAAGTAAAAGTTGAACTTTTAACAGTAATGTAGTAACAACTTACAGCTCCACCTAATTTTGCATGGTTTTTAGTAAAAGTACATTTGCTGATTGCACCTACACCGTAAACAGCTCCACCAGAACCTTTGCTAGCAGTACATCGAGTAAATTTACAATTAGTTACTTTTGCATTGTTACCTATGTAAACAGCGCCTCCATTGGATTTAGAAGCGGAACATTTTACGAAAGTACATTTATCAATTGTTGTTTTTTCAGTGAAAATAGCTCCACCCATACTTTTAGTTGCTACACAACTGGTAAAAGTACATTTGCTGGTTATACCTTTTCCACGGATTGCTCCTCCTTCTTTAGCAACACAATTTGTAAATTTAGAACTATAAGCTTTTGTAGTACCTCTAAGTGCTCCACCAAAACCTTTTTTAGCTTTACAATTTTCAAAAGTACTGGATTTCACCATAGGGAAATCTCCACAACCTGCTCCACCATCACCGTTTGTAGCAATGCAGTTTTTGAAATGTGAATTGTATATATATACTGTTCCTCCAAGAGCACCGCCAGTACGTGCAGAATTGCTTACAAAATTAGAATCATAGATTTTAAGTTTTTTTCCTTGAATTGCACCACCCATATATGCAGCAGTACATTTATTAAAGTTACATTTTGTAATTGTACCTCCACCAGCACCGGTAATTGCTCCTCCACAGGATTTTGATCCTGTGACTTTACAATTTGTAAAATTACAATTGGTTAATTTAATAGTACCACTATTTAATATTGCACCACCGGAATCAGAAGAAGCTGCATTAACTATATTGACATTTTTTAAAGTAAGTGTTTTACCACTAGCAACTTTAAATATTCTGGTTTTACTTTTTCCATCTATAGTATGACCATTTCCATCTATAGTCATACTTTTTGAAATAACAATTCCACCAGCGCTGTCACCGGAAGAAAATGTTACATCTGATGTTAATTTCAGACTGGATCCTGCACTTTTGATTTCAGAATTAAATTTTGAGAAACTGATACTGCTTGCAGAATCTACAGATAAAAGATCAACATCTCCACTCTGACTCAATACATCGTTATTCGAACTAGCTATAATTACAGGTTGACTACTTGATAAATAGTCATTATTGTTTATTGTTGAATTCATATCGGTATCTTGTGCAGATACTGCAGAAAGGCATATGAATAAAATCAACAATAAACTAACAAAAAAAATCTTTTTTTTAAATTTCATTTTATTCACCTTAATTACAATCATATTTATTTAGTTAAATGTATATAAACTTAGTTTAAATTGGTAAGATTTAGTAAACATTTTAGTATTGAATTAATTTTTAAATTATTAATAAGAACTTTTAAAAAAGTTGATACATAAAAAAATTTATTAATTATATTCATTAAATTAAATATTTAGGTAGGTAAATATGGCAACGAAAACAAAATCTAAACGAATTTTTTATTTTGATATATTGCGTGCTACTGCGATATTATGTGTGATGATTATTCATGTCACTGGATTTATGAGTAGAGTTATACATTATTCTCCAGAAATGTTATATTCATTAACTGGATTTTGGGAACTTTTTTCATTTAATGCTTTTAGAATAGGTGTAGATTTATTTCTGATGCTTTCTGGAGCATTATCTTTAGGTCGTGATTGGGAAATTAGTGATTTTCTGGGCAAACGTCTCCCAAGGATTATTAAACCATATGTCTTTTGGGTAATTGTAGGTGCTACATTTATGATTATTATGAACTGGTATTTCCCTCAACTTGTATTTATGAAAGATTATTCTGTTATGGGTATTTTAAAGGCTTACTATAATTCATTTATGTATAAATCTCATAGTTTTGCTGCTTATTGGTTCTTCTGGATGATTTTAGGAACATATTTAATCATGCCTATTTTTAATAAGTGGTTACGTCATGCTGATCTAAAAGAAGCAGAGTATTTTTTAGCAATTTGGGTAGTAAGTACAATTTTTGATTATACTTTAATGATGGAATGTCCTATTAAATTGTCTTATTTCACAA
>NZ_CAJOKH010000096.1 GCF_905235195.1 uncultured Methanobrevibacter sp.
ATCCCCAATCCCCATTTCATAATTATAATAAAAAAATTATTTTTATAAAAAATAATTAATCTTTATTTACTATAAATAATTTAATTATTCTAATTAATTTATTAAAATAAAAAGATGAACATTCTATTATTTTTCTTTATATTATTAGAAGTTTCTGCCTTTGAAAATCCTATAAAAAATTATAATTTTTCTCAAAATTTAACTGGCTGGTATACAGAAACAAAGAAACAATTAGAAGTAATAGAAGGAACATCTGGGACAAAGGCAATAAAAATGACCCGAACTACTGGACAAAAAGGTGCATTTATAGCACAATGGCCAAAATGGCCAATAAAACAAAAATACACACTAGGAATGAGATATAAAGCTAAATTAAATGAAGGAGGAAAAATATTACTTTGTGTTGAAGGAAAAAAATATCTTGATTCTATATATTTATATACAAATACAACTGATACTAACGATAAATGGGTGATTCAAGAATTAGATACTCAATGGACTGAATTTATTGAAGGTGAAGGAATATTGTCATTACAATTTAGGGGAGAAACTTATGGGACTTTTATTGTAGATGAAATTTTTTGGAGGCCTGCAAAAGTTAATATTTTTTCTTCTTTAAGCATTAATGCTTGGCAATCAATAGTATATGAAGAAGAATTTGAAATAAGAGTAGCCTTGAAAATTAAAGATACAATTTATGAAAATGGAAACTATTTAAATTTAAATTTAACAATATATGATAAAGAAACAAACATACAAAAAATGTTTTTAAAAAATTATACAATAAAAAGAACTCATTTGACAAAATATGCCGAATTTATGGTAGATCCATCTAAGTTACAGCCTGGTTTTTATTATGCTAAAGTTCTAATTTATAATGAATATGCTGACCACAATGAGACAAATCAAGAATGTAATTTTAAAAAAAATAGTGGAGGATTAACAAGAGAATATTTAAAAAAAAATAAAAAAATTTACATTGATGATAAACTTCGAACATGGATTAATGGAACTATGACATTCCCAATAGCGTTATATGCAGGTACTTACAATACTACACATAGAGATAATTGGATTAACTCACCTTTTAATATGGTTTATAACGGAGGTTCAGGTGAAAAAATGATGAAAGAATTATATGAACTTTCAAATCATAGATTTTATTCTATTCAATATTTAGGCCATGGTGCTGCTACATACAATACCAGCGATGAAGCAATAAAAATTGCAAGAGAAAGTGCATTAAAAGTAGTAAAAAATAATAAAAATAATGAGGCTTTAATAGGATATTATTTACTAGATGAGCCTGGAAAAGGGGCAACAAAATCAATGATGAACACAACATTCGCGATAAGAGAAGAGGATCCTGATAGATTTGTTTTTACAGCTGTTAATCAAAGATATTCTTTAAATATAATAAAAGAAGGATTAGATGTCATAGGAACTGACTGCTATCCATGCACTACATCTGATGCTCTTCATTGTGTCTCAACTGTGGCAACTGAAGGAATAAGAAACATGGCCAATGCCAAAGCTAATTGGGGAATTATTCAAATATATGATAAAACAGTTGATGGTGAAAATGGGCAAAATGCCCCCACAGAATTAGAAATAAAAAATATGTTATATCAGGTAATTGCAGCTGGTGCAATGGGATTATGGGCATATGATTATGCTTCTTTATGGCACAAAAAAGCTCATAATCCTGCTCAATCTGAATGGCAAAAAGCTGTTAGAGTATTCAAAGAATTTAGAGAAGTTTATTCTAAATTTGTTTATTATGTAGATGAACCTTTTAGAGAATCTTATATTTTCCCAGAAATGATTTATTCAATTCCTAGAGGAGAAAATGTTATAGCTAGAATTTGGAAAAAAGAACAATATGACTATATTTTATTAGTAAGTATGGATAGAAAAAAAGAATTTGTAAGTTACACTTTTACAAAGCCTAGTAATAAAACCTGCATTCAAATAATGAGTGGAGTTAATAAGAAAGATATTAAACAAAATAGTACTACTTCTAAAGTAACTATTAATATACCTCGTATTGGAGTAGTTTGGTTAAGAGGATTTGATAGTAATAAAGTATGTGATAAAGTTGACGAAATAGACCCTATGACTTTTAAGATAAGAGTTAACAAATCTAGTCATACATTTGCAATAGTATTTTCACTAATTTTGATTATTTGTATAGCAGGTATAGTACTTTATTTATTCCTTACTAAAAAATTATGCTTTAGAGAAGGTTATAAGTTTAATGACACCATTAATTCTGTTAAAAATATGAAATTAATAAATTAATAAAGAGTATTTGAAAAAATGATTAAAATTTAAAAAATGATTATAATTTTTATTTTAATTAATATTTTTTATTCAAATAATTAACCAATAATTGGGGATTGGGGATTGG
>NZ_CAJOKH010000097.1 GCF_905235195.1 uncultured Methanobrevibacter sp.
TTACTTTTTATTTTAACTCAAATTATATAATTTATTTTTACATTATCCGTCTAATTTAAGTTTTTCTATTTTTTTTACTTAAGAATTTCCCCTAATTTTTTAATAATAACTTTTTATTTTAAAATAATTATTTTTGAGGATTTAAATTCCTTCAATATTGGGGATATCCTTTTACAAAATAGGTTCTTTTATTTAAACTCTAATTTTTAAAAACCCTTAAGTTTATGAAATGTCTAGAATAAATAATTTTAAATACTTAACGATCTAATTAAGATTAATATAATTTTACAATATAATAAAGTTCAATTGAATTAAAATTATGTTTAAGAGATTATTTTATGAGAAATATTATTGTTGTTGAATGTCAATCTACAGGTAAACATTTTATAGGAGACATTATCGATCGAGGATATAATCCTGTTGTATTGCATTTAAAAAATGTTGATACTGAATGGGTAAGGCATTTGAAAAGGATTTGTTTAAACATTCTGAAAAAATTCCTTATGAATTTGATAGGGTTTATGAACAGGATACTTTTGAAGAAACTCTTGAAGAGGTCAAAAACTTTAATCCTCTTTTAATTGTTCCAGGTAATGAAAGAGGGTTATCCTAGCTACTAAATTGTCTCATGAGTTAGGTCTTTAAGAAAATCCTATTGAAAATCTTGATGCAATGACTCTTAAACATGAGATGCATAATCGATTAGCTGAAAAAGGTCTTTGTTATATTAAAGGAAAAGTTATTTCTTCTATTGACGAGGGTTTAGATTTTTATGTCAGTGAATCTTTAAAAAAAGTTGTCATAAAGCCTATTTATAGTGCAGGTTCTACAAATGTTAGAATTTGTCTTAACCGAGAGGAAGTGAAAGAATCACTTGAAAATTCATTTAAAAATGTTAATCGGTTTGGAGAAAATATTTCTCAGATTTTAATTCAGGAACGTATTGGTGGTGTTGAATATATAGTCAATAATGTTTCTCAGGAGGGTATTCCTCGTGTTACGACAATTTGGAAATATAATAATATTAAAACTTCTGAGGGGGCTAATGTTTATAATACCATTGAAACTGTTAATGAATTAAATATGGGTGAAGCTGAGATGATTGAGTATGCTTATAAGGTTATAAGTGCAATAGGTATTAAATATGGTCCTGTTCATGCGGAATATATGATTGACGATAAGGGTCCTGTTTTAATTGAGGTTAATTGTCATCCTATGGGTGGGGATATCCCTGCAGACTTTTTGAATCAAATCTCAGGTCAACATGAAACTGATTCTACTTTAAATGTTTATTTAAAACCTAAAACTTTTCATGTGTCTTTAAAGAAAAAAATATTAGCTATATGCTTATGGTATAATAAAATTATTTATTGTAAGAGGAAGTTTACAATAATTTTAACTTTTTAAGAAATGTTGAAGAAAATGCATTTTCATTGATTTTAAGTGATGATACTTTTGATATAGAACTTAAAGATGATGAAACTTACTTAAATGAAATTAAATCTATAATTAAGATGGCTAATGATTATGCTACATGTCTGTTTATAACCGATCAGTTTATCGATGATTCACACTTACTTCAAGTGAAATTAGATCAACTCGATGACTTAAAATCTAATTATGATTTAATTATTTTGAATCTAAATAAAAGTTTATTTAATTTAAATGAATCAGATAAGGTTAATGCATTTTTAAAGGTTTTATCAACCCTTAAAACTGATGAAACAATTTTCATTTCAAAAAATTCTTACCAATTATTGACTAGTGGTAGAAAAGGTGTTGAAGCTTTAATCAAAGTTTTAGATTATAATATTGAGGTACCTCCTTATTATATGTATGATTTCATAATTGCTTCCAGAAAACAATAAAATATATTATTTGTTTATTAACAATATTTTGATTATTGTCTTAAGAATAGCACAACCCAAAAGATTCACATATTCTAAAGGTTATTAAGAGAATTAAGAATATATTATCATAAATTGGAAATAGGTTTAATTTCCCTATTCCACTTATTGCTTGAATTATGGTGTTATAAAGTTGTTTCATTCTATTTTTTAAAATAATATCTTTTTATATTTTTTAAATAATTTTTAGACCTTTGGCAAATATTCTTGATTAGGATTTTTATAATTATTTTAAATTTAATTTAATAACGATTTATATTCTATAATTCACTGCTAGAAACTTAAGATTTTTTCGAATTTTTTCTCATTTTCACTACTTTTTTTCAACTCATTTTTCTTCAATTTAGTTAATTTTATTCATTTTTATTTTAATACTTTATATATTAATTTTAATATATTTATACCTTATTT
>NZ_CAJOKH010000098.1 GCF_905235195.1 uncultured Methanobrevibacter sp.
TCATGTTTTATAGGCTAGTGGCACAGCTTGGTTAGCGCGCTCGGCTGATAACCGGGAGGTCATGGGTTCGAATCCCATCTAGCCTACTTACTGTTTTTTAGATTATTTTCAATGAAGATGACTTAAGAAAAGTTTTAATTTATGTATGCATTTCACTAATTTTTAGAATCAACTGATAATCTTGTCAAGAAATTAATGTACCTCACTTCAGTTTTGAAAAAAGATTTTGATGAAATTCAAAAAGTTACTATAAATACTCTTAAAGGTTTTAAAGATACCTTAGTTTATCAAAGTGATTTGGTAATGGATATTAAGTTTTAAAAGTGCTGATAGGGAATTTAATTACAATTGAATATAAATGCAAAATTATCATCTAACTTGACACTTAATGTAAAAATTATTTTTTTTTGGAAGTAATTAATCGGACAATTAATTTAAAAAAGATTATAAATGAGGCTTCCGAATAATTGTAAAACTTAAAAATTTTTGTCTTTAAATTCAATTTAAAGGAAACCTTGCTTTTCGAATCATGAATTTTATATTTTTCGAAAAGACTAATTATAATTTCTTTTAAAAAATATTAATGGATGCTTAATTCATAGTTTTTTTTAAAAATTATGGTATTTGCAGTTGCCCTACCAAAATTAACTGATTCAATATTAATTTTAGCAATATTTGACTTTTTAGCATCGTTAATAAAATTCAATTTATCTTCTAAAGTTTTTTCGTATACCATATTAATCACCTATATCTTGTTAAATATATTATTTTTTATTTCTTTTAAATTTAACTCAAATCCACATTCACAAATAATTATGTCCTTTTCAGGTAAAGGAGTTCTACCCTGATTTTGTAATTCCATGTCAATTAATGGATTATCTGATAAATTAATATAATACTTAAATTCTTTACCACAATTATTGCATGTTAAATCAAGATTTAAGGAATTTAACTCTTCAAAATCATTATAAGGAATCTTTCTAGCATTTTTAACAAGTTTAGTATTTTTATCAGCCATAATTTTATATGTAGAACTTGAAGAGAAAATTAATCTCAATAATACTTGTATTCTTTCAACAAGTTCACAAACTTCAGGAGTTTTTGTAAGATTCTTAACTTTCAACTTTATATCATTACATAATGTGTCAATTTTAAGTGATCTGCCATGTGTTTTCCATTGAGAATGGTCTGCAAGTTTATCAGCAATTTCTTCAGCCCTTTTTTGACGAAGGTTATCATCAACTGGTTTACCTTTTGTTTCAGTAACTTTCCAATTTTTAAATTTATATTTTCTTAAAAACTTGGTTACTAATTCTTTACCATAATCTAAACTATGCTGAACTCCAACAAGTTCATTTGGAGTAATTTGGGCAACCATTAATGCATCAAAATTATTTAATTGTCCGTTTTTATTTGATTCATCTATTTTATCTTCTACCCATTTCATATAATCATGAGCAGATCCATAAGATCTTCCTATTTGTATTTGTGCATCAATTGGTCCTAAACTTCCAGTATCATTTAAATAAATTTCATCCCCACACATAGCAAGAATTGTTCCTGCACTTTTACACTCCCCTACAATAATAAAATCAACATAATCATACTTGTTTCTTAAGAATTGAGCAATTTCTTCAGCAGCAACACCTGATCCTCCAGGTGTTTCAATATAGAAACTTAATTTCTCTGATTTGTCATTTCTTAAAATATCTTTAATAGTATATAAATCATCAATACTAATTGAAGTTGGTACATCAGGGGTATTTAAATCAACTGAATATAGAAATAAATGTTTTCCAGTTAGTTCATCATATTCATTAATTAAATTTATTAATTCATCTTCTAATTGACTAGGATTTAAACCTTTACGTAGATATTCTTCCATATAACTCATTTTAAATATCTCCATAGTATTTATTAAGGAAAATATTTCCTTATCCTGTCACTTCAATAATAATCAACTCCATATTCCTATTATATAGGATTTTTTAAAAACATATGGCAAAATAACATCATGCGATTTGCCCTATATTTTTCACCACAAACTTTTTCACTAGTTTTTCAGGAATATTTTTAAATTCTCTAATCACTTCTTTCCAAATAAAAACATTATGTAATTAGTTAGTTTGATTATATATTTAAATGTTTTCTTTTAATACTCTACTTTAAAGCACAAAATCTGGGAAAAACTGTGCATTCGACATGAAAATAGTTAATTTTCAAAAGAAATATACTTTTTTCTCTATTATTGGAATAATGTTTAAAGAATTCTGAGATCAAAATAAACAGTAATTCACA
>NZ_CAJOKH010000099.1 GCF_905235195.1 uncultured Methanobrevibacter sp.
AAATAAAAGCTCTATGTTTATGTTTGAACTTATTAAACCTTAATTTTTTTAAGGTAAAAAATGGAAATAAACTTTATCACACAAGTTTTTGAAAGTGCCAAATTAATAATTAAATAAAAGTTTAAATATTACATAAACATCTAAATACATATGATAAATGATTTAATGTATAATCTCGCTAAGGGTATGGGCAAATTAGGTTCAAAGGTTGTCGGGCTTAAAGGAGGTATGGGAAAAAGTTTTCCAGGTTGGCTTTTTCTTAAGGTCGGAACATATGAAGGATTGAACAATCTGTCAAAGGAGCCTGAGATAGGTTCCATTATATTGACTGGTACAAATGGTAAAACTACAACTACAACGATGCTTATCAAATTGCTTAAGTTTAATCTAATTCTTTAAACACTTATTTTACGAAACTTACAGAAGATTGAAATGATTGAGGGTGCTTTTCGTAGTGAGAAAATTCGTACTGTCCTTAATAATAGTAAAGGTAGTGCTGTTAAATGTCTCCTCTGTGGATTACAAATCCCTTTAAAATAAAAAAAGGGGGATATGTTTATATAGTATGTTAATCATATATTAACAATTGTAAGAATATTATTATTCTTGCAAGCCTCTTTAGAACGTTAGTTCTTTTTTAATTTAGAATAAGTAAAAAAAATATTGTTTTTTTTCTATATTGAAGGGTAAACTCTATTTTTTTAAACACAGAATGGAGGGGAGAGGATTTATATCCATTTTTTCCTTTTCTTCCATTTTATACAACTCTTTTTTTCTATATTCCTTTTTTTAGTGTCTGAAATTCCAATTTTGAGTTGCTGAAATTCCATTTTCAAGTTTGGAAAATTCCATTTTTGACTTTCAAATATTCCATTTTTGACTTTTGTATTTTGATTTTTTGACTTTTGTAAGGGTATGGTTGTTAAGTGTGTTTATTTTAATTGTATGATTGTCTATTTTTATGGTTGTATGTTTTACTTGTTTTTTATCGTATGTTTCTTGGATTATATTATATTGTGGGTAGGTTATGTGTTATTATGGGTATGGTATATGTAATGGTTTATATTTTATTGTTTTTCTTATTATTTTGTTTATGTTACTATTTTTTTTATGTTAGTGTTTTTTTGTGTTTAATCTAATTCTTTAATCACTTATTTTACGAAACTAAGATTTAATGTTCATTTAAGTTGTTTTAATTTTTGTTTTGAATTTTTTGATTATAATCATTGGAATTCTGATTTTTCAGGCTTTATGAGGTTTGTTGTTTTTTGGGTTTTTATTGCTTTTTTTCTGATTTTTCAGGCTTTATTGGGCATCTGATTTTTTAGGTTTTATGGGCTTTGTCGTTTTTCAAGCTTTTTTGAGGTATCTAATTTTTCTATATAAAGACTGTTGTCTACTTCATAGGCAAATGATTCTTGTTTGAGAGTGTGATTGTTTTTTTTAAACCATTCTATAAATATTTCATCGGGTAAGGTGCTTTTTTTCCTTTTTCTATCGATAAAAATGGTTATTACCGTTTCATCAAATGACCTTCCTTTATAGTATCCTTTAATCTTTGATAAATACAGGTTTTCATAACCGTTGATGTTGAGTTTTTCGATTAAATCCTTAATCAAATCATCTGTTTTTAGAGGTATCAATTCATTATCTATAAATTTGGATTCTGGAATATGCAGTACATATTTGCTTTCTAGTTTCATATTTTATCATTATTTTTTTATGAATTAAATATTTTTATTTTGTTGGTTTCAAAATTATTTTTATATGGGCTGGTACAATGGCAGTTTCCATATATTGCCATTAAAGTTCTTCTCTTTTTCGTTTAATCTAATTCTTTAAACACTTATTTTACGAAACTTAATCTTAAAAAACAATTTTTGATGAAGAGGAATTTCTAGGTTTCACTTCATTGGTGAGTACAAGTAGATAAAAAACGATCAAAAATATTTAGTCCTAAAATTTATACTCAAATAGGGTCATTGACTAAATATTCTTGTAATATTTTGAGGACATCTCCACTATTTTTAGAGTGAAATTTTTAGTCCTAAAAAAAATATAAAAGGGATAACAAATAAT
>NZ_CAJOKH010000100.1 GCF_905235195.1 uncultured Methanobrevibacter sp.
TAGATATTTTTTAACTTCTTTAATAGAATTTTCTTGAAACTTATGCAAGTTCTTAGCTAATTTTATTGTATCATTAGATACTTTTCCTTTGTAATCTTTCATTTTCTTTTCAATTTTAGCTATTCCCATAATAAAACCTCTTAGAAGAATATCAGCAATTTTTGAATCAGAATTATCTTTTTTTATTTCCATTACCATTGCAGTGTTAGCTGATACGTTAGCTATTATGTTAGTTCCAACTTCAATTTTTTCTTTTTTTAATATTTTTTTTGCCTTTTTAAAAATAGACTCATATTCTTTTAATTCTCTTTCAATTTCATCCTTAATTTTATTATCTTTATCTTTTAAGATTTTTAATAACTTTTTAGTAGATTTTACTCCTGTTGTTTCATAAATGTGTACTAATAATTCATTATTTGTATTCATAATTATCTCCTCATTTATATTATTTCCAAAGGATAATATATTTATTTTTACAATAATTGGTAGTTATGGTATAATTTAATAGTGATTTTTATGGAACAAAGCAAAATTAGAAATTTCTCTATAATTGCACATATTGACCACGGTAAAAGTACATTAGCCGATAGAATATTGGAAAAATGTGGTGCAATTACTGAAAGAGAGAAGAAAGATCAAATACTCGATAATATGGATCTTGAACGTGAAAGAGGTATCACTATTAAATTAAATGCAGTAGAACTTAACTATAAAGGTTATACTCTTCATTTAATAGATACTCCAGGTCACGTGGATTTTTCATATGAAGTAAGTAGAAGTTTGGCTGCTTGTGAAGGAGCTATTCTAGTTGTAGATGCTACTCAAGGAATAGAAGCACAAACACTTGCTAATTTACACCTTGCACTCGATAATAATTTAAAAATAATACCAGTTATAAATAAAATAGATTTACCAGCTGCAGACCCAGATAAAGTATCAAAAGAATTAACTGATTTAATAGGTTTTGAAAAAGATGAAATTATTCTTTGTAGCGCTAAAACTGGAGAAGGTATAGAAGAACTTTTAGATGCAGTTATAGATAGAATACCATCACCCAATGGTAAAAGTGATAAATTTAGAGCATTAATATTTGATAGTTATTTTGATTCATATAAAGGAATAGTAACTTTAATTAGAGTAGTGGATGGAAGCATCTCTGTGGGTGATAAAATTAAAATGATGTCTACTGGTAAAGTTTATGAGGTTTTGGAACTTGGTAAACATACTCCAAAAGAAAAAACGCTTAAAACTTTATCATCTGGTGAAGTTGGTTATCTAAGTGGAAGCATTAAAAGTATAGAAGATGTTAGAGTAGGTGATACCATCTCCAAGAGTGGGGAAGAAGTGGAATCACTTCCTGGTTATAAAGAAATGAAACCAATGGTATATTCAGGATTATATCCAATTGACTCTTCTAAATATAATAATTTAAAGGAAGCACTTCAAAAACTAAAGTTAAATGATTCGGCTCTAAACTTTGAACCTGAAACATCTACTGCATTAGGTTTTGGATTTAGATGTGGTTTTTTAGGGCTCCTTCATATGGAAATAATTGAAGAGAGAATTGAAAGAGAATTTAATATTGATTTAATCGCAACATCTCCTTCAGTTATTTATGAAGTAGAGCTTACTGATAAAAGTGTAATTTATGTAGATAGTCCTAGTAAAATGCCAGAACAAATAAAAATTCACTCCATTAAGGAACCATTTGTGCTTTCTAATATATTTGTGCCTTCAGATTATGTTGGTTCTGTTATGGAACTTTGTCAAGATAAAAGAGGTATTTATAAATCTATAGATTATATTGACCCTAAAAGAGTAAATGTTACATATGAAATACCACTTTCAGAAATTGTATATGATTTTTTTGATAAATTAAAAAGCTATACAAAAGGATATGCATCACTTGATTATGATTTCATAGGAAACAAAGAAAGTAAACTTGTAAAAATGGATATACTTCTTAATGGCGATATGATAGATGCATTAAGTGTAATAGTTCATAAAGATTTTGCTTATAAAAGAGGTAAAATAATAGTAGAAAATCTTAAAAAGATTATTCCTAGACAAATGTTTAGCGTTCCTATACAGGCAGCAATTGGATCTAAAATAATAGCTAGAGAAGATATACCTGCTATGAAAAAGAATGTTTTAGCTAAATGTTATGGTGGAGATGTATCGAGAAAAAGAAAACTTCTTGAGAAACAAAAAGAAGGTAAAAAAAGAATGAAACAGATAGGTAGTGTATCAATACCACAAGAAGCATTCTTATCGATTTTAAGTATGGATGAAGAAGAAAAATAGTTTCGTTGTTTTTCTTCATATAATTTATTTAAGATGGTGGGTAATATGAGAAGTGTATATATACACATTCCTTTTTGTAAAAGTATTTGTTCTTACTGTGATTTCTGTAAGATGATTTATAGTGAGTCTTGGTTAGATACATATTTAAGCGAATTAGAACTTGAAATAGATAAATATTATGAAGGCGATGAGATAAATACTGTTTATATTGGTGGTGGAACCCCATCTTCTTTAAACAGCAATCAATTAATTAAATTATTTGGTATTATCAAATCTAAATTTGATTTAAGCAAGTTAAAAGAATTTACATTTGAGATGAATGTAAATGATATAAACCA
>NZ_CAJOKH010000101.1 GCF_905235195.1 uncultured Methanobrevibacter sp.
GAACGTTTGGATGAACTGGAATCATTAATTAAAAATAATAAAAAATAAGATATGGTGTATATCAATTAGTTCCATATCATTTTCTATTTTGCAATATCTGCTAATTTTACTTGTCAATTATGAATTTTCAGGTTTTTAAAGCCGAAGGGCTTAAAACATTAAACAATATCTGAATATAATAACCCAAGAGATCTTTGACTAAATAATTCCAGGTATGGAGTTACTATTATAAAAAGAATGGTTAAAACCGGTAACTGATTGCAGATAACTGTTAAAATAAACTGGATAACAGTCATAATCACGAAAAGTAATGCTGATAATAATATTAACTTGCCTACACCAATTCTTGATATGTCTCTTGCTGCTCCAACAATATTTAAAGCATTTTTTAAACTGCCGGTATGTGCCAATCTTGCCTCACCCATTGCCTGGAAGAATGAAAATATTAAAAATATAATCATACAGGCGGAAAGGGTAATAGATAAAGAAATTAACAATGGATAAGATGCGTGATAGATTGAACTGAATCCAGATATAACATCTCCTATCATAACACTGGAAAGAACTGTAATTATTCCTTGGATTATTGTTATAATGCTGCCAATAAGATTTGTAATAAATGCAACCGCTACAACAAGTAATGCCGGAATTATAAAGTAGAATATTGTGATAATGACTTTATTTAAACCGGTGCTTAAATTTTGCCACCAGTTAAAATCAGGTAATTTTTCTTCTAAGTCAATTCCGGATTTAATACATTGAATTGATATCTTCCTGGTGTTTAGTCCGATTATTATTGCAATTATAATGCATATTGCTCCGATTACTAAATTCCAAATGTCAAAAACGCCAAATATGCATGTTACTATTCCTTCAAAAGCAAATGCAGAGGATAATATCAAGAGAATTGCAAAAGTTGATAATGTTTCTAGGTTTTTTGATGGGAATATAAATGCATTCTTAAGTATATCTCTTAAATTCATAATTAACACCATTATATTTTAGCTATATCTGAGTATGTTAATCCGATAGCCCTTTGAGTAACTAATATTAAGTATGGAGTTAGTATACTATAAATAATTGTTAATAAAAACGGATAATACGCGAAGAGAGTTATAAAAATAATTCCTATAACTGCAATAATTACAATAACTAACAGAACTAATATAAGTACCCTAACAATACCAATTCTTATTATGTCTTTCAGTGCCCCAAAGATGTTTAAAGCCTCTTTTAAAGATCCGGTATTTGCTAATCTTGCTTCAGCTGCAAATTTCAAGATTGAAAAGATTATAAATAAAATTAAAGCAGCAGTAATAGTAATAAATAAGGAATTCAAAAAATTGGTTGCTGCGTGTGATAATGTATTGAGGGTAAAACCGGTAGAATTGCCGATAATACAATTGATTATCTGTGAAACAAATTCCCAGACAACATTTATGGCGTTGTCCCTGAGATGGGTACCATATCCCACAACTAAAACAATTAATGCAGGAATTATATAGTAAAATAATGTAACAACAAAATTATCGAAACCGGTCATAAAATTTTCATACAATTCAAAGCTGGGAACATTATCATCAAGTTCAATTCCGGATTTAATAACCCTGAGACGATAACCATAGAGTATAAATCCAATCATCATAGCAATTAAAAGATATATTCCTCCAATCAGGTAATCTTCTTCATTAATAAATCCGAATGAATATGTGACAATTCCTCCAATAACAAATCCTATCATCAAAACTGACAAAAGAAGATACATTGCAAATTTTCCAGTGTTTTTTGATGGAAATAAAAAAGCATCTTTAATTATTTATTCATGTTGAGCTCCTTTAATATTTTTATAAACAACTATAGTTGAAGTTATTTTAATCAGATAATATTTTTAATAATTAATTTATTTAAAATTTTAGAAATTCCCTGGTGATGGATATTAAAGCAATTAAAAAATATTGAAGTTATTATAAAAAAAGTTTAGGAAGTAGGAATTAAAATCCTAGTAGCCCTAATCCTATAAAAACAACAAGTAGAATCACTGCTATTTTGAATAATGTTTTTAATCCTTTCCACACTGCGTAGACTATTAAAAATATTATTAAAATCCTAATTATATTCATTATCATCATATCCATCATAATTTAACCTCCTATACGGATCCCTTTTATTCCCATTAGAATTCTCTCTTTTTGAAATTTGATTGAGTATAATGTATAATTGTTTCTTGTAGTTAAATGGGAAGAATATTTAAATTAAAAAATGATTGTTTAAAAAACTTAAAACTAAAAACAAATTAACAATAATTAAAAAAATGGAAAATGAGAGATAAAACTCTCATTGTTTTT
>NZ_CAJOKH010000102.1 GCF_905235195.1 uncultured Methanobrevibacter sp.
ATTTGAATGTATTTTTAGGAGCATTAATCATATTACTAGGATTTAACTCAAAAACAGCAATACAACAATTATCTGAGAACTAAAAAATTCAGGCCCCTATAAATGTTTTATAATTAAAAGATATTTTAACATATTTAATTCTCTCAAAATAAAAAAAAGGAAATATAATTAAATAATGAAGCAATTGTTTAGTTTCGTAAAATAAGGGTTTAAAGAATTAAATTAAACAGAACATAACCCATTAACATATAAATAGGAAACATCCCTCATATAAATAAAAGTGAGAAATTAGAAAAAAAACATTATAAAAAAACTTAAAAAGAATTAAAAATAAAATTATAATTATACAAAAAAAGGCGGAGGAATATGTTTTTTATGAACAATAAAAAAATTTTAATTGTATTATCAGTAATAGCACTAACACTCCTATTTATCGGAGCAGTCAGTGCAGCAGATAATACAACAACAGACACAGTTAAAATAAAAGAAAAAGAAAATAATAATGAAGAAACAATAAGTGAAACACAAATACAATCTACGAAAAGTAACGCAATATCCAATGTTAATACTAATAAAGATGTATCAAAATCTGATGAATCTAAGGCATTAAAAACAAACAATCCTAAAACTAAATCTGTTTCCAAACCTAAAAAAAATAAAGTCGTTTTGATGAATGTAAAATACCGTCCAAGTATGAAAAAATTTGGAAAATATATAATTAAAGCTAGATTGTATAAAGTGCCCTATTTCCAAAGATATACTAATTATCTTGATATTCACTTATATAAAAATGGTAAACATGTGAAAAGTAAAGATTATCTCTCAACATACAAATTTAAAGTGAATGGCAAATGGAAATGGTATCCTAGATGGAGACATGGAGGAGTTCCTATAGAAACTTTCCACAGATATGTTAATGATAATCCCATAATAAGGATTGCATTAAAAATAACTGTTAATGATGTTAATAATGTTAACAAAGTTAATAAAATTAATAATGTTAATAAAGTTAATACAGCAACTAAAAAACCAACTAAAACATTTGCAGGTAAAAAAGTATTCACTATTACTATCCCAGTACAGAAAATTAAAGAAGGAACTTTTTTTAAGATATATCGTTTGAAAACAGCTAAAGATAAGATATGCTGTGTATATAGTACAGTGAATAATGCTATGATGAAAAAAGGTATTAGTATAGATACACAGATTAGTCGTGGTTATTATGTCTCTCAAGCTAGATTAATTAAAGTTAAAATAGCTTTTAAAAACAGAGTTACTAATAAAATTCTATATAAATTCTACACTAAAACTAATAAAAGACATGATGCTATGAAACTAATCAAGGTACCTACAAAATACCTTCCACTCAGAGCAACAATCTGGTACTGCCACAAATAATCATAATTTTTTTCTTTTTTTCTATTTTTTTTAATTTAATTTTAATTCTTTAAATATTTATTTTATTAAACCAGAGTGTCCGCCAAAATAGAATTTTTTTAATAAAATCATTTTTTTAAATCAAAAAATAAGCATTTTAATAAATTTTTCAATATGAATTTTTGGCTTTTGGCGGACACTCACCATCTGAATAAAAAAATGAAAAAAAAAACAAAAACAACCTATTATGAAATACGAAAAACACAATAAGTTATAATAAAATATAGAACTTTTATACAATATAAATTTAATTCTTGAAACACATCTTTTACGAAACATAAAAATGATATTTAAGTTTAGTTTTCAGCTAAATACTCATCAATACTATTTTAAATTATTATCAATAAAACTCCGTTAACCGATCCAAATCACTAACACAACTTAATAAACCACATTCCTCAAATGCAATGTTTGGGTAATCAGGATAGTCATTCACATATCGATCATAATACCCGCATGAATCTATATATTCTATCTTCATATCTTCTAATCCTTGTTCACTGTTTATGTATCCTAATTTAGTAGGCATATCCCATGTACTATGCTCAAGATATAATTCTTTAATTCTTTTAATAAATTCTTCTTCAGTCATAGGATATTTAGATTCATCTATCTCTCTCATAATTAATCCCCCCATATTTTTTTATAGATTCTTATCTCTTTGTCTTTCAGCCACATCATATGCACTAAGTTCACCTTTGCGTTTCGTAAAATAAGGGTTTAAATAATTAAATTAAACAACAAATAATAATGGCCTTAGAACATTTAAGATTTAATTTTCTTTAATTCATTGCATACTTCTTTTTTATAGTCTTCTTTACTTATTCTAGCAGAGTAATGCATTATTCTGTGAATTTCATATTCATTGCCCAAATTATCATTTAAAATGTTATAGGAATCATTTCCAACTGCTATTAATATTGGTTTTTCATCTGATAAACAGCTTAATTCTTCCTTAAATGAATTAATATATTCATATATTTCATTAGGATTCTCTTTAAAATGACTGATTACATTTTTTGAATTTAATTCTGGAAATTCTTTAATAATGTCTGTAATGTAGCTTCCCCAAAATGGTGTGTTTATTAATGCAAATCTTAATTTAAAATCATTTTGGTATCGGTAACTACTATGAAAATTTTTCCAAGGTTTATCTTCTTGAACTCCGTGAGTGCCGGACCAGTTTAATGCTACAAATACATATTTGTCATTTAATTTATTGCAAATATTATCATCTTCAAAAATACTCATATCATCAGTATTTGATTTAGCTGATTCACCAGGTTCTCTCCATATTGTCCAACTAGAAACATGACCGTACTTTTCTTTTAAGTTATTATATCTTTCAAGGTCAATCATGAAAATCACAATTTAAATAATTCTAATAATTTTTAGTTTATGACTATTACTTAATAAATAAATTCATCACTATTACTTAATTTATGTTTCGTAAAATAAGGGTTTAAAGAATTAAATTAAACTCAAAAAGAAATTTTATAATTTGGATTCATCAATAGGAATAGGATTATTAGCATGACCAAAAAGATCAGGGAGACCTCCAATACTAATACAGTATTCTTTCCATTCGAAATATTTTTTAGAATCTTTCTGCCATAACTCTTTAATATATGCTTTTTGTTCTTCAGGGCTTTTCCTTTTCATTTTACGAATTTTATTAGTATTTCCAAAGTCGCCATATCCTTTACTTTCACGCAAACAACAACTCATAAAAATACCTCACAAAAATTTTAAAAATCATTATAACACTATATATTCTCTTAATTAATAAATATTTAGGGGCCTGAAATCTTCTGAATAAAATTCGGGCTGAAATCTCTTATTTTTTATATTTATCATATTCATTTATAATTGTTTGTAAAAATACAATTT
>NZ_CAJOKH010000103.1 GCF_905235195.1 uncultured Methanobrevibacter sp.
AATTTGAAAACTAAAAAAAATAAGGTATGACTTAAAAATCAATAAACTAAATATAAGTTTATAAAACTATTAAGGTTGTAATAATATAAAGGGTGGTTATTTTGAAGTTTAAAAAGATATTTATGGTAAGCCTATTTTTGCTGACCATTATGGTAGTTGGAGCAGTAAGTGCATCCGATGAAAATATTACGCAGAGTATGTCTTTTTCAGATTTGGAGAATGATGATTTTCAAAATGAACTCATTGAATCTCAGGATATTAAAGACATAGATACAGATAAAGAAAAACTGCAACAGGATTTTAATGAAGTAAATTCTGATGAAATTGACCAATCGATTGTACAATCTGATGATTCAATTTTAGAAATCGATGATTCAACTCAAAAAGAGAATAAAACTGTTTTATTATATAATGAAATAACAACAGATGATTATGAATTGAGCATATCTGATGGAACGCTAGACGGTCATGTATCACTTGTTGCTTTTGATGCAATTGATTCAAAAGAAACTTATCGTTTAACAGTTTATGTTGATGACGTCAAAAGATATGATAAAGATATTTATCAGGATTTTGTAATACTTCATGCTAAAGACTTAAAAATCACTTCTGAAGGGAATTACTATATAAAAGTTGCTGTAAATAATGAAATAAAAATGGAAGAAACAATCTATGTTGACCAGTATTTCTTTACATTTATACCTGCATGGGAAGATCAGGAAGATTTGCCTGAAATGATGGATTATCAATATGGAAATGATGTACAGTTGTTAATATATCTTCCTAAGGATGCTAAAGGCAAATTAACAGTAACAGCCAATGGCAAGACATATGATGTTAAATATAAAGATGGAGAATCTTGGACTGCTGTTAGTAGTAAAGGTTGGAAATTGGGTCTGAATAAAATAGTTGTAACATATCATGGAGATTCAAAATACCATTCAAAATCAGTATATGGATTTGTAAATATTGCACTAAATATTAATTACCCATATTCAATTTCTCTAGATGATAAAGAATATATTGAATTGAAAGGACCTTCAGGATCAAATGGTAATGTTTCTGCCAGTTTATATTACGATTCTACTGGAAAATATGATGAAGATGATTTAGTGCTCTTTAAAACTAACAATATTACTATTAATAATGGTTATGGAGTTTATTCATTAGTAAATTTACCTGTACACAAATATGTGCTAAAGTTAAACTACAATTTAAATAATTATGATACTGAACATAAAATATGGTTTGATGTTATTAAAAATCAGAAGAGTATCCGCACAAGTGTAACACCAAAACAAATTACTAAAGGTAAATCTGTAGATGTAAACATAGTGGCGCCTAAGGGTGATTATCAGCTTACAATTTACGATAATTATAAGTGTATTTATTATAACGATGTTCATTCAAATGGTAAAATTAACAAAAAACTGTCAAAATTATCAGTTGGAACTCATAAAATTCAAATAGAATTAGAGAATCACAATGGATTGGTATATTCAAAATTTTTTAAGGTAACTGTAAAACCAGCTCCAAAGATTAAATTAACAATTAAAACAGTAAAAGTTAAAAAATCCGCTAAAAAACTTGTTTTAACAGCAACTTTAAAAATAAATGACAAAATATACAAAGGTAAAACAATAACCTTTAAATTTTATAAAAAAACACTTAAAGCAAAGACTAATAAAAAAGGAATTGCAAAAGTAACAGTTAAAAAGTCTATTCTTAAAAAACTTAAAGTTGGAAAAAAAGTCAAATATCAAGCCAAATACGGCAGTAAAATAGTTAAAAAAACAGCAAAAGTTAAAAGATAATATAATGAGGCATCCTATGCCTCTTTTTTTATCTTATTTTTTTAAAATTTTTAGGAAATGTCTGTTAATTATTCTTAGATTAGAACTACTTTTTCAAACAATCTAATGAAATATATGATAATTAAAATAGTAGTTTCACTCATTTTTTAATATTTTAAAATAAGGAACATTTAATTAAAAAAAACCTTTCGAAAAAAATATTATACATTGGTAGAAGGAGATAGAAAATATAAAAAAAATAAAAAAATTGGGAGTTTTAGGACACTCCCAATAAGAAATGTTGGTGAAATAGTTCAAAAATCCGAAATTGATATTTAATTTTATTTTTAATATATTCCCATTTCATAGAAACAAGTTAAATTTTTTTTATAATAAAGTATGTTACATTTAATCATTAACTTGTCATAACTTTAATATAACTGAAAAATAAAATATTATTTAATAAAAAAGATAAAATTGGTTTAATAACTCAATTTGAAAACTAAAAAAAATAAGGTATGACTTAAAAATCAATAAACTAAATATAAGTTTATAAAACTATTAAGGTTGTAATAATATAAAGGGTGGTTA
>NZ_CAJOKH010000104.1 GCF_905235195.1 uncultured Methanobrevibacter sp.
TTCAGATGAAGGTATGGTGATTTAAAGTCAGAATGATAAAATTATGGAAGATATAAACTAACTAATTCTAAAGAATACAGTAATTTAACTTGATTTAAAACATTGATATGACATGTCTAATGGTAAAATCATATTAAAATCAAAAAAGAGCATTATATAACGGGGTTATCCTTAACTTTATAGGAGTGTTAGTTAACTTAATACTATTTAACATATTAAATAGATATTAATACTTGTTCCCACAAAAAGAGTAAATGTGATTGTGAGAGCTTTTTTTCTATGTTGCTATAATATCATTTCTCCAATCACCTATTTAAAGATTTATTAGCCGTTTATATCAGTATATTTCTTCAAAAACTTGTTTTATTTAATCTCGATGGGCTCCAAATTTGCCTTATGTGATAATGAATGACTAACGATTCATTGATCATGATTTTTGCAGAATCAACTTTTCTTATTGTCCTAATGTTTGGTGAAGGTAGTGTTTGATTAAATGGCATTGTTTGAAAAAGTAGGAAAAGTAAATTTTAGATGTGAATGAACCCTTCAAATGTAATTTGTCCCTTTTCAATTAGGTAAATAGCGAACACTTCCAATAAGAAAAATTAAACATCAATATATTTAATTTCTTTAATAAAAGGAGAGAATTCCGCATGCTTATCAATGAAATCTAAAACAAGATCATTATGATATTCTCTAGCTTCAATAGGATTTAACTTTCGTGAAACTAATCTTTCTTTTCGAATTTGCTTCATGAAATGTTTATCATTACCAAAAATAGCTAATCGTTTATCCTTAAAATTAGGAATATAATCCATAACTACCATCTTAATATTCAAAGGGATAGGTTCTTTAAGATAAACAATATTCTCTAAAAATGAAGCATCCGCATTTTTAAGAAAATCAATATCAAATATTAATAATCTAACTTTCATAATTTTCCTCAATTAATATAATTACTTTTGTTTAATATAATATGGGACTGTCCACTAATTGGGTCTGAAAAATGTGGGGGTATGTATGTCACTGATTTATGACATCCCAACCTGCAGTATGAATCACCACTCTGAAAAAATACTCCCTGCAACAAACCAAAATACAAAGGGGGGGGGGTGTAACCTCCAGCACATGGTACCATTAACTTCTTTTTACAAAGTCCTATTAATTTAAACAAACACTAACAAAATAATTATAGATATTTTCAAAGACCTTTATTTTCTTTATCAATTATTTAAAAATATTAAACTCTTGATAATTTTCACCATATTTAAAAATTTATCCTAGAAAAATCCTTATTTTTTAATAATAACCTTCTAATATTCTGATTTTAGATTAAATAAGTACTTAAATTTATATATGATGGAATTTATAATATTATAGTAAGTAACAGTTGAAAAAATAAGATGTCCGTTCTGATTTTTTCTTTAGGATTTTTTCCTTGAAATAACTGGAATCAAAAAAAATATTTTATGTTAAAGGAGTGTTTAAATTATGTCAATAGTTGTTATGAAAGTGCAAGATGTGCCGACTGAATTTGAATGTGTAAATCACGGAGATAAACTAGATAATGAGCATTTCGCTAAACATACTGCTTATTTTATTAATAACTTCAAAAAGGATAAACCTTACCGAATAATTATAGTATTTTACCAAATATTTATTACATATGATGGTCAAAAATATTAATATGAAAATTGCAAAAGTTGAAGACCATTACACAATTGATGAGATAAATGAGTTACTAAAACAATACAAGAACAACGCTGAAGTTCATAATAGGTTAATATTCATTAAAGCTTTATTAAAAGGACACACAATAACAGAAGTAACCTCAATATTGGATGTGTCTCGTCAAACTGGATCACGATGGTTAAAAAATTATAATAAATATGGTTTAGATGGTTTAGTTTCCAATCGTCAGAATTCCGGAACCAAATGTAAGTTGAGCAATGAGCAGTTAAGGATATTAAACGAAGAAATTTCAAATCCTAACAAATCTTATACTATCAAGCAGGCTCACAAATTTATTTTAGATGAATTTGGTATT
>NZ_CAJOKH010000105.1 GCF_905235195.1 uncultured Methanobrevibacter sp.
ATCAATATCGAAGTCATTGTGGTTTCCAACGCCAGCCTCATCTTGGTATTGACTTCCAGCAACACCACTTATATCTTGAGGGTCTACATCACCAGTTACATTATCTGCTGCGCAAACTGCACCAGCAGATGCAATTAAACAAAATACTGCAAGTAAAACTAATAATTTTTTTGTTAAATCCATAATAATCATCTCCGAAATATATTTAATAGAGCAAGCCTGATTTTGAAATCAGCTTGCTTCTCACAATTACATATATGAACAGAGCCATATATAAAGTTTTTCGAATGTAAGTGCCAGCTTGCATCTTAAAATAATGAAAAAAGAAATATAAATATCTTAAAAGAAAAAATAAATACAATAAAGTACCAAATAGCCAATTTATGAGAAATTAATTTTTATATTATCATTAGATAAAAATTCACTGACAGCGTCCTAATTAATTTTGTACTAAAAAATTTAAACACAATATTATTAAATTAAATTAAAATTCCAAATATAAATTAATTTAACCCAATAAAAACAATTTTAAGATGTTAATAACGTGAATAAAGTTTATATGATTCTAATTATAAATATTAAATTGGAATGGTGACTCGTTAAGAGCATGAGGTGATATTTATGATTTTAAAAAATATTACCATGGTTTTGATTCAAAAGTATGATTTTGATAAAAATCCTACTTGGCAACAGAATAGACCATATGAGGAGGACTATTATGAGTAAGCTACATTAAATCATGTGGGTTACCTACCAAAAAGAATACAAAACTACCATGAATTCCAACAAAAATAAATAGAAAAAATCATAATAACTTCATCAATAAATGTTTCAGCTTGTAAAATAAGTTCCTCAGCTAATTCTTCAGAAAAAACAGTAGAATAATCATAACTAGATTTATTCCTAAGTGTTCTACCATCATAGAGATAATCATAAGATTCTTTACTTAACAAACCTTCTTTAACATACTCTTTAGCGAGTTGCCTTAAAGTACCCTCATGAGTCTTTGGAAAAATATCTTTTTTCAATAACAAAGCCAAAGCAGAAGAATACATTGCATAATAAGACAAAGTCACAGAATCTCTATACTGTCCACCTTCAAACAACATTTTACTTGAAATCAGTTGCTCCTTGCCAACATTAAAAGCTTCTCTAACATTACCCAATAACAACACCCTCATTAAGCACATTAGTTAAAAAAGGATTATTTCTTGTTTTATTAAAATGTTCTTCAGTCATTAAATGTGGAGAAATCACTTCATCTTTTTCAAGAATAATATCAACAGCTATCCTATTAATTTTATATCTCAGATTATCAGCATTAGGAGATACAATTAAAATATCAATATCTGACTCTTCAGTATCCTCACCACGAGCAACAGAACCAAATAACATTATTAATTTAATATCATCTGATTTAATGGTTTTCGCGAATTCTTTAGCTATTTCAACTCTGTCATTCATGATAATCACCTGAACCTATAATAATAATATCAAAGTCAACCCTAATAAACATTTTGTAAAACAATAATAATGCACACAATATCAAACATAACTACCCAAAAGAGCAATTACATATTTAATTAATTGATTGATCAAGTATATAAGTTTTTATATATAAATCGCTACAATATAACCGAATTATACAATATTACCAGCTTATATCAATATTATAATCAAGGCAGAATAATTAAAATATTTTAATAATATCGCACAAAAAGATAAAAATTATACATTGTGTAGGGGGTAAAATGACTTCTGAAGCCAAGATAGAAAACAACTTGTTTAATGACAAAAAGATGGAAGAATTTATTCAATTGTACGATGATACACTTACTGTGAATGCAATTGCGACCCAATTATCTATTGGATTAAAAAATTAGAAACAGAAATTAATCAATTAGTTTATTCATTATATGATTTGACCGAAGAAGACATAGCTATTATCGAAAACAGCCTCAGCGAGTAATTATGTAATTGCTTAATTAATTACTTGCATACATAATTGCTGACTTATCTATATGGGACAATTAATAAATGTTAATTTTAATCATGCAATGTAATAATGAGAAATTAACTTGGAAAATTGAAAGGTATTTCGAAAAAATGGGAAATTCTATCACCTTGTAGAACCAATATAATCATGTTCGAGAGTATCCTAAAAAAATACAATGCTGAAGCACCATTGAATTTTGACTTAAAATTGAATGTAAAAATATTTTGTGTTTGTCATCATTGACAAAAATTATTAAATTTTATAAAAATTAAGAAATTTTATAAAAAAGAAGCATTATATGCATTGTTAATATACTCATTAAATGTATAATTTTTCGTAAATTATCTATATTAAACTTATCTAGTTTTAATTATTTTAAATTTAAAATAAAAATCTTTCATTGTTAAATTAAAAGCCATATAATCTTTATTTTTAATGCAATTCCTGTTAGTGTAATATTACTATAGTCGGCATAGTATTTCCGTATATTATATGCTAAATATTACTTATGGATATAATGTCTAAATATAGTATTATAGGTAAATATATATTATACCTACTTTAACTATAATATCTATTATACCTATTATATGTAATATACTATTTATCCAATTAATATATATTTACATATTATCTGTAAAATTGAC
>NZ_CAJOKH010000106.1 GCF_905235195.1 uncultured Methanobrevibacter sp.
CTCTATTCATCCCTCATTCATCTGCAATTTGTAAAGTTTGCTTAATATCTTCATTATCCATTACATTCTGAACTTGTCCAGCCATACTTTGAAGAACTTGTGAACTAAAAATTTCTGCTTTATTTATAACTCCTCCAATAGAAAGAAGATACTTTTCATAATCTTCAAAATATTGTGCGGCAATCTCACTAATATAATTAATAGTGTCTGCATGATTGGCGAGAAGTTCGTCAATCTGACCTTCCTCTAAAAACTCATCAAAGGCTGTTAAAGGATTTTCTGCCACTTTAGGACCAGCTAAATCATCTAAATCATCAATTAAATTAAGAATTTCGTGACAAATTAATGCACGTTCAAACACATATTGGTTTAAAAATCCGTTATCTTCTGCTTCTTCAAGACAAGAATTAATCATGTCATAAATTGTTTGAGAAGTTAGCGGACAATTCTTTGCTTCTTCAAGATTGATCATATTCAACTCCTTTTACCTCTATTTACTATTTAAGTATAGCATATTTTTCAATTTTTGTCAATTAAAAATTATTATATTATTTTACTTAAAATACTAGCTAAATTAATTGAAATTTTTAATTGAATTCCTTTTAATACCTCATCTATAGCAGCTTCACCTTCTGCAGCACTTTTACCAGCATTAAAATTTTCTCAGTGAGCTTTTTCTGCTCTATAGGCTACGCTATCTTGAGCATATGGATTCCATTGACCATAAGGATTACCAGTAAAAGCATGTATAGATTGTTCCGTAATATTTCTTATTAGATCTCCTATATAAAAAACTTTTCCATTAACAAAAAAAACTAAATTATTAGCATTACTAGAAACTGTTAATTTTCCTAATGCTCCCATAATTGCATCTAATATTAATAAATCTCCAAGTAATTGTTTATATGTATCTCAATAATTATACGCTTTATTTTTTTCTGAATTATTTGTAATAGCGCCTGCTAAGTTTTTAATTCAAATATTTGAAGCCATTGTTGTAGGAAGTCCATATTGGGTAGCTCTTTGAGCTGCATAATAAATTGTACCTGAACTAGAACTAACCACTGTAAATCCAATCCATCTAATTTTAAAACTGTTTGATCACTATATTCTTTTACATTTCCTCCATAAGTTCCTATTACATTGTCAATTGTAGAGGATATTGTCACATCATTTGTAGCTGTTATAAGACGCTCAGTAAAATCTGGCATAGCATTATTAATAATTTTTTGAAAATCTTGGTCTAAATGAGAGTTTACTTGCACAGTTAAATCTCCTGCTCCAATAATATATTTTGAATTACCAGTTCATTTAGCGTCTAATACCGATCCTTTAAATAAATTTTGATGATTCTTTTTTACATTATAAACACAAGCTTTAAATAATAATTCGGCATACGTATCATGAAAAGCATGAGCAGTTTCTTTAAAAAAAGTAAAACTATGAAGTCCTAAATTTACATCTTGTTGCAATACAGATAAATTACTTTTTATTATATTATATTCTTTAATAGCTTTAATAACACCTGCATTTTTATAATTTCCTAAACTATATAAACCATTTTGTAACATTCTAGGAGGTTTATAACCTGCATCAGCACACCTATCTAATACATATTGTTCATATAAACTAGATAATCTAGACATAGCATTTAAAATTGTATCTTGAGCAGCCATCATTTTATTTAATTCTTCTTTTTGATCTTTATCTAAAGAAGAAATATCATCATTAATATGATTTAAAATATTATTTAAATTTAATTTAGACGTGAATAAAGATTCTGCTTCTTTTAAGGATTCAGAATAGTATTGGTCAACTTCTTTTTGCACTGTTGCAATAAATCCTTGGTTTCTATCATTTCCTCCTGTAAAAAAATCATCAATTTGCTTTATATCTATTTGATTTCCAAAACTTGCTTCTGCTCTTGCTGCAAACATTTGTGGCATAAATTTTTGTAGATAGTTATCTACAATATTTTGTTTTTTTATTGTTAATAAACTATGCACATCTTCATTATTTCAAAAATCTCTAGCATATAAATATAATCCTGTGCTACTAATTCTTAAAGACATTTTCACTCCCTAAAATCTTTAATAAAAAAGAGGGGCACCCGCAAGGGTACCCCTAAATTGGAGACTATAAAGGTCTCCCGCATTAAAATTATTGCTTGATGTAATAAGTTCCAGCGGCAAATTCATCAGCATCTGCAGGCTGAGGATCTGCAACAGTACCTTGGTCATCA
>NZ_CAJOKH010000107.1 GCF_905235195.1 uncultured Methanobrevibacter sp.
AACAAACGCACCATACTGATCTTTAAACATCACAATAGCTATTTCATCTCCATCTTCAGATTCCCATCTAGTATTGACATCTGCTTTTTTCAGTGCAGTCCAAGATACCTCATGACCATTTATTGCAAATGCGGGAGGTTCAATTTCATAATCATTTGAATGTACTGTGCCTTTTGGCAGTAAATTATCTAATGTTTCATTTAAACTTTTAAATCCATTCAAATCTTTTAAATCCATTAACTTATCATTAATTATCCATATTTATCTTTATAGTTTTCCTTTCAGCCATTGAAACCACTCCTCTCTTTAAAAAAATATATTTTATGGAGCCATTATCTCATAAATTAAAATTATTGTTGTTTTTTTCTGATTTATTTGAATCAATGTAAATAATTATATTATTTTCAATCAATATTAATTTTGCTAAAATTACAATTATAATCTTCATTTTCTTTTTGCATATCCAATATAAATATTCTATTTAAATATTATAAAAGGGGATTTATTTTCAATCTTCTTCTTGTTTTATAATTGTTTTGATGATTTTGATTTCATCGATGTTATAGTTGGAGTTGCAAATGGCAAGCATCGTGAGTGAATCCGTAACCGTGACATTAGTAAACTTTAATATTAACAAAGTTTAAATATATTAAACACAAATTATAAGTAGTGATTGAAATGTCAGACAAAATAAAATATATTTCACTTTTAATATCTGTGGTAGGTAGTGTTTTCAGTATCTCTTCTTTTCGAACATAATTTCGATAAATCAAGCATTATTATATGCTTACTATGGATTACAATACTAATTAAGGATGTAACTTACTCTTTAAATTAGTTTTTTGGTACAATAATAATCAGAACGAAAGGCAGAAGATATTGTTAATGATAAAAATGTTAAACATATTACAGAACCTACTGGTGATATGGGGTAATGTTTATGATGAAGCGTGGTATCAGAAGGATAAAATGATGGAAAATAAAAATAAAAATAAAAAAATAAATAATATGGCTATTAAAAACAAGGAAAATAAAAAATATCCTATATCAGAAGAGGAATATGCTGTGCAGGAATATTTTAAAAGAGTATATCCTACAATGGATAGATACTTTGATATGTTATATGATGAAAGAGTAATCAATGTAATTAAAGAAGGATATGAAACTGATTGTTGGTATTATGATGATGGTGAACTACCTGACGGATATTTTGATGTAAATAATCCTGTGTTAGGTAATAGTATTTTACCAGCAGTGGAGTTAGCTGTTGAATTTCCAGAATTTATAGATTAAAAAAAAATTTTAATTATTATTTTTTTTAGTTAAAAAGTATGTAAACTTATTAAAAATAAAATAGTAATGAATTAGGATGAACTTTCAAGTTTAAAGCGAATGTTTTAAGTAGAATTATTCAGAACAAAATTTAATAAAAATGGTAACATTAATGTGTATTTTGAAGATAAAATAAATAAAAAATAAAGGAGAATTATAAAATGGTTACTTATATGGATATTAGATATACATTATTTTATTTTTTATCAATTTATCCTGAGGATGTGAGGAAAAGAAAACTTAAAGAATTAAAAGAAGACAATCCGAAAGAGTATAAAGAGTTTTTTGAATGGTGTAAAACAACAATTCGGATTGGAGAAGAAGATTTAGGACAAGAATTTGATGATGAGTTTAAACAATTATTTTTTAAAGAAGAGGTATAATTAGTAATGAGTAATAGTATTAGTTGTAAAAACTTTTATGGATTACAAGGAACAAGTGATTTGCATGAGAAATTAATATTAGATTATGAAAAATTATACTGTTTAAAGCGAATGTTTTAAGTGGAATTATTCAGAACAAAGAAAATGTAATATTTTTTGAACATACTGGTAAAAAAACAAAATATAAAGATGCAGATGATTTTTATAATGTTACTAAACCAGTTACAAATTATACTTCTCCAAGAGATAATGTTTATGATGAAGCTTGGTATCAGAGGGATAAAATGATGGAAAATAAAAATAAAAATAAAAAAATAAATAATATGGCTATTAAAAACAAGGAAAATAAAAAATATCCTATATCAGAAGAGGAATA